>WQSY01000041.1 GCA_009787585.1 Candidatus Bathycorpusculum sp.
GTCTTTTATTTTTGCTATAATGGTTTTAAATGTTATGTCTAAAGATGATTTTAGTGATACAAATTTTAGTGAAGCAGATTTTCCTTTAGAGATAGACTTACCTAACACTGTTTTTAATGTAGGGGATAAAATATCCGGTACTGTTACAATAACAAACAGAAGTGGCAAAAATGTCGAGATTAGGTCAAATGGAGCAATGCCATGCACATATCTACACAGTAACAATGATACATCACATAATCACCCTGAAATGAGGGGTATAAAATATCATGTGTTAAAGGCTTATGATAAAATGTCACGAGATTTTGAGTGGGAAGCTGAAGAATCAGGTACATATGTTTTATATGTGCATTACACTATTGTAGTGAATGGTGTTGAACTTCGCAGTGAACTTGACGATATTATTATTGAAGTGAGATAATTGGAAGTTATCCTTTCTCTTTTTTGTTGGTAGCTTTTTTTCTTTAATATTTGCATATTTTTATTAAATTTCTAACGGTTTCGTTCGATTGTGTGGTTGCGTTCCTTTGATAGTTCAATTTTGCGTTGGCGTTCTTAGCTTGTTCTTGGATATTTGTTAGGATGTGGGTTTCATATGGGGCAGGTTGTCAATAACTCGTTGAAAGCTTGTGTCGCTGACGGTGTTAAGTTGATGCTCGATACGTTCTTATATTTGTCGTAACTATTCAGTCGCCAAAAACTGCAATATGTGACGGTTTTTAGATTTAGAGCCCTAATATGCGAGATTACTGCAGCCACAAGCAGCCATATTCAAGCAAATTTAGGAAATTTCTATTTTTTACGTTCAAAAAACACTACAAGTAGCGGTTAGAACTCTTAAACGACCATTATATTCGCGACTGAATAAGTACTATTTGTCAGTCGCGGACTGATTGGCGAGGTTGGTACATTTGTTCAAGCAACACGTTAATTTGCTCAGGTCGGGGCGGGTTTCGTTTAACAGTTTTTGAGTGTGATAAGCTAATTCCATGGAATCCTGTTTTTTCCTAATATCATGTACAATAATTTGTTTGATGTTTAACTCTTCTTCTTTCTTTGTGCAAATTTCATCTTGTAGTAACCTCATAAAAGCCTGCTAATGTTATTTTGCGGGCAACTCACTGTCTGTTTCTAAAATCAATACTCACATATCAAACTCAACCCTATTTAATTTTTCCTCATACAACCTCTAATGCACCCCACTATACACCGCCCTACGAACAAGCATCACCCACACAACCTTCAACATACGATTAGCCACCACAACAACCGCCTTTGAACCCAATGTCGTCAGGCTAGCTTTTTTGTGTTCTTGAGACATTAACTCTGATTATGCCTTGAATCACCTCGACACATTTTTGCCCTTTAATAGGTCTAACGAAAGCAATACAACAACAAAATAAGCTATAAAACTCAAATAAAGTAGCTTTTACTCTGGTTTGGTATGTGTCGAAATTTTGTGTGATGTAATCGTTGAGGTTAGGAATTGTTACTGAATAAAGTAATCATTTATTGTATGATGTTCATAGATCATACGTTATATCAAATGTGTTCTGTGAACATTATTTAGTAACGATTCCTTAGGCAAATGTTATTTTGTCGGAGGTTAGGTAAGAAGGTTAGTTCTGCTTTTTTTGAAGGTTCTTATTGACATAATAGTTCCCATTGTTATAGCAAGGATGCTTATGCAGGTAATTATAGCGTTGTTTAGGCTAAAGCTGTTTTTGTTGTTGTCCAACGGTTCGTTGTTAGGGTCATTAGATGTTAAACGGGTATTGTCAGTAGACAAGTTACTGTTGTTTTGGGGTTTGTCGTTGTATGTGTACATGTCTCCTCCGGTGTTGTTTGAAATGTTTCCGCCAGTTTTGTTAATAAATGTAGAAGAATACAAAAATACGCCTCCGCCAAAGCCGCTATAATTATTACTGTCGGCAAGGACGGCGTTGTCTGAAATGTTGCCACCTGACATACTAAATGAGCCCTCAGAGGCTACGTATACGCCGCCGCCGTATTGAGCGGTGTTACCTAAAATGTTGCCCCCTGACATACTAAATAAGCCCTCATACACGTCTATGCCGCCGCCGGAGCCGTAAACATTTGTGCCGTGAGCATTAGTGTACATAGCTTTGTTGTTAGCGATTATGCCCCCTGTCATAGTAAAGGAGCCGCCATATTTTACAGACACGCCACCGCCACCGTAATGGGCGGTGTTATTTGAAATTTTTCCACCTGTTAGAGTGAAAGAGCCATATACTGACACGCCACCGCCACCACCTAACATAGCATAATTGCCTATGATTTCGCCATCGGACATGAAAAGTTGACCGCCTAAATAAACAATTACGCCACAGCCCCAAGCATCATTTACATGTGTTACAATAACGCCTGCAAGCCGCAATGTTCCACCGTTATGAATAGAAATTGTACCAATTAATTTGTAAAAACCATCTGCCCTATTACTTGTTAGGGTAATGTCCTTGTTAGGTGGAATAATAAGGGATGAATTAGCAATGATAATATCATTATCAAGTGTAATAGTTAAGGGGCCTGAAGCGTTATTAATCGCGTTTACCAGTTCAACCTCAGTGCTAACTAGTACACTAGACGCACCATACGCAAAAGAACAAACACCCCCGTTAAAGGCAGATAAAAACCCTAAAGAACCCAACGACATAACAAACAGTAAAGAAACAACAAACAACAATTTCCTTCTACTATAAAAGCAAAATGAATTAAACGTGGGCTTAACATTTAGATACATGCAACTATCACTCACAGCTTCAACCTAAATGAACCATAAAATAAACGCTAATATATTCATTACTACACAAACCCAACACAGAACAAACAACTTGACACAAAATAATTAACACTATCAATCACCACTATCACCACGCCAAGCATCATAACCAAACCCCATCATTAAAGCTACTCACAACCATAAAATCCATCACCTCACCACTTAGTATTACAGTTGTAAATATTGTTTGTGTCAGTGGTACCACATTGCAGTAAACTGATGATCACGCCGCCAAAACACCCAATGCCTAACAAACTCCAAAGTTTGAACAAAACAAGCATAAAACCAAAAAAACACCCCCACATCACCTCTACTTATAGCAACTTGATTAAAGTTTTACTATGTATCCATCATGTTTAAACCAGTTTTCAATATCCATAAGAGTAATTGCACCAAACACAATCTTTAACGCCACTTACAACTCTTCAAAAGACCTAACCTTACACTTTCTTAAAACAGACTTTACCTTCGACCACAAAAACTCAATCGGATTTAAATCAGAAGAATAAGCCGACAAAAACCAAACAAAAGCCCCGCACTCATAGATAAGATCAAACACACCCGCCACCTTGTGCGACGACAAATTATCCAAAAGCAATACATCCCCCTCATTCAAAATCGGAGCTAAAACATATTTGACATACAAAACAAAAAGATCCCCATTTAAAACACCCTCAAACAACACTTGAGCATTCACACCCGACAAACGCACAATAAAAAGAATAGAGATCCGCTCAAAACGTGCAACAAGAACATACTCCTCCACCCTATCATGCTTCAAACCCCAACCACACAAACGAGTCATCAAAAAATTAACCCCAGCTTCATCAAGAAAAACAAACTATTCCATATCCAAGGTTTTTTGCAATTCACACCAATCTAGACATTCTTTTACGACACCTGCTCATTTTTGCCCATTAGCATGGAGCGTCTTTTTTTAAAGGTTAATAGGTGATTTTGTCTTGTTTGTCTTTCCAAGTTTTAAAAAGGTCTAAACAATTTTGGTACTCTGTATTGTCGTGAATTGAGAATGAATCCCAAAAGGTTTTGTCTTTAAACTTTTTGTAGAATACTAAATCATCAAAGCCTATGTGTTCTGTCGAATCTGTTTCTAAGCAATAATACATTTTGTCAAGTCGTGCCCAAAGAATTGCACCTGCACACATAGGGCATGGGAAACATGTTGAATAGAGTTTTGCGCCACTTAGGTTAAAGCTCTGTATGTTTTTGCAGGCGTCTCTTATTGCCATAATTTCAGCATGCGCTGATGGATCGTTTAGCAGAATGACACTGTTATGGCCTCTGCCTATAATTTGGTCATCTTTAACAATCACTGCGCCAAATGGTCCGCCATGATTATTGTTCAAGCCGATTTGTGCTTCTTCCAGAGCTACTTGCATAAATTTGTTTTTCATTTTATTCTATTCCTACTTTGCTGTATTTACAGAAAACTTTATGAAAGTTTCCCCGAAAATCCTTATCCAAAAGTTTGAGGTCATTTTTATCTTTTATCAAAAACCCTGTAAACCTGTATGGTTCATTGTCCCGTTTAAATGTGCCTGTATAGAAAGTGGGTGGGCTTTCTGTATTTGGCTGGAAAAAGATGGTTCCCCAGTCTGGCGTTCGTGTTCCATCATGTTTGTATCTTGTATACATGTAGTCTAAAATGTATTTTTCAAAAGACGTTTCTTTTGAGTTAAATTTGTAATTGGTATTGAGATCTAAATCGTAATTAGTTGCTATGATAGTTAACCTGCCATCTTTTTCATACGCTATATCCAAACAACAATAACCAATGTTATCATTCTTCTCAACATTATCCTTTTTCTCAACAGAGTACGTCATTTCAATCCAACGTCCTGCGATATACTCTTTGCCTAACATCTTTCTACACATAAAATCAGATATCATAATCCTTTTTAACAAAATATTAGTGCCAAAGAAAAGAACCACAAGTAATACCAGCGAAATAACATGATATATAAGAGGCTCTAAAACCATTTGTGTAGTAATAAAAAACGTGATAATTCGCTCAATGCATGAACTGATTAATAGCCCCAAGGCATTAAGTAAAAGCCGTGACTCATACATTTTTAGCATAAACTGACCCTTTGATTAAGTATAACAAACAAGCCCCGTACATATGTCTTTTTCCAAGAGCATTTGTTGGTTTTTCCAGACACCAAAAAGAGCTCTTTTTTTGTTATTCAGTTATTCATATAAATTGGTACAGGTCAAGTCTGAAAATGGATAATAATTTCGAAAAAAAGGCAACCCACAGTTGTATATACTAAACAACTGTAGAATTTAAGATATTAAGTAAATAGTTTTTGACCTGTTGTAGGTTTGTAACAATTGTGTCGGGTTTTTCTTGTTGCAGTTCTTTTTTGTTATATTTACCTGTGGTGACTGCAATACAGTGCATACCTGCGGCTTTAGCGGCTTTAACTCCAAAAAGCGAATCCTCGACAACTATACATTTTTCTGGCGAAAGATTTAGTTGCTGTGCGCATTTTAAAAAAATTTCTGCGTTAGGTTTAGGCTGTTTAACAATATCTGCAGTGATGATCGTTTGAAAGTATCTTTCTACCCCCATAGTGTTAACTAAACTATCAACTATGTTTTTGATGTTCATCGTAGCTAAACCTACTTTCACTTTATCCTTCACTGCTTCTAGTAGATCTATGGCATTTGGAAAAAATTGTACCTGACCGTTTAGGTTAGCCAGTTTTTGATTTTTAGTTTCAGCGAGTCGTTTAACTAACGCGTCATCTACCAACTGGCTTGTTTCTCGCAGTATGTCTCGAAAAATTTCCTCTGTACCCATTCCTATGTGACGTTCAATATACTCCTTTGAAATGTCTATATTTGCCTCTCTTAGAGTTTGTTGATAAGCAGTTACAATAATTATATGTGAGTCAACTAAGACTCCATCCCAATCGAAAATTATTGCGTCAAACATTGTAACCATCTTTCGTGTTCCAAGTAATCGAACATTCCCTGCCATCATTCTTTTTAAACACGTTTTTGTAAGTTCCGTCTGGAGTACCATCGCAAATAATCTCTGTATCCGATATGGGATATCCAAATTTGCCTTTCTCCAGTGCGTTCCATCTTTTTGCTATCCGAGTGAGTACTACTACTGCTGTTCGCACTCCATGTGGCTCTTTTCGTATTGGCCAATATATAGCACCACCTTGAAAATGGTTACATTGGACATTTTCACCCTCTATGATCAAGGTCTTTTCGTCATCTGTATCGGTAATTGGATACCCAAGCACATCTTTAAATAAAGGATATGCGATTGTCTGTCCGTTGTCGAAGTCAACCCTTGACCAGCTACTTTTACGTTTCCATTTGTTTCTAATTGGCGCGAGCATCACATGTGCACCAGTTTTTTTTGACCAGTATATAGATCCTTTCTCAAAATCATTATATCTGCCACCCAATCGTTTTGGGCCGTTATATCGAGTGTCGTCTCGTTCATCAGTAGTTGGATATCCCAGTGGTGTCTTACGCTGTTCATACTCTGACCACTTTTCGTTAATATCGCCATGTACCTCGTATACCTGCTGTTTGTCACTAAGTCGTGAACACTTCCAGTATATAGACCCTCCTTGAAAATGATTACATTTGACGGCCTCACCTTCGGTGCCCGTTATTGGATACCCCAAAAATGATTTAACTCCGCCAAGCTCCTGCCATTTGTTTCTAATGGGCTCGAGCACTTCATATGCACCAGTTTCTTTTGACCAGTATATAGAACCTTTTTGAAAATGACTATATCTGCCGAGATAATCATGTGTTGGTCCCTCACTGGTTGTTGGATATCCCAGCTTTTTTTCTGCACCAAGAGAGGTATATTTAGCGTAAATACGGCCATAAACTACAAAACTTGTTTTAGCATCTTTGTTGTAGTATATTGCGCCAGCAGGCTTTGTATATTTTTGTTGTAGCCATTTTCCTTCGGTTCCAATAGGTTTTGGTTCACCGTCTGGTTTGTCAATAACCTGTGTGAATAACTCATATTTTTTAGTAATTTGGTCTTTTTCATATGTTGACACAGTAACTCGCTCCATTCGCATTTTTACGTTTTTCTGTTCTTCACACAATTCAATGTGTCTTTCTCAGACAATAAACTCGATTGGTTATTGCTAACTTTAAGTCCTTCTTCATAACATTTTCTAAACTTTTGGGCATTCACATGCAAATTGAGTTGGCTATCAAGTGGCAAAGATATAGGTACCCATTTTTTCTTCTTAGGAGATATCTCTTTTTTCACAGCAGGTATCATATCAAATACAGCTCGCATTGACCGAACTCCATGTTTATACTCCTGTATGTGTAACATCGCATGAATAACTGGATTGTTCACATCTTTTTCTGTCGTTTCTTTTATTTCATAATTACATTCTTCACAATGATTGCGTAGAACTATTGCGCGACGCATAAGACGACCAACATCCTCACGAGTAAAAGTAATTGCTGGTGTACTGCTCAAATAGTTATTTAATGATGTGTTACTGTTCTGTTCAGACTCAGTATTTAGATTTACACCAAGGATGTAAATTGTGCCTTTTAGACGGCTGGCAAAATCAGGTCCTTTTGCATCTATAATAGCCTTAATCTCATTTTCAACCTCACTATCTTTTACTTGTTTTCTTAACATCTTCACGGTTTCTTTAGGTTTGGAAAGGTAATCGATGCGTGGTATGGTACCGCCAGCAAACACCAAAACACATTTACCTAGTTGATGTTCACCGCTTTCATCCTTAAATTTTCCATCCTGCATAGGCATCAAAAAACTCTTGAGCCAACCAAGCGGGTTTTCACCGTTGTTGGAATCAAATTCATCAAAAAAAACCAGTGGCAACTTACCTCTGAGAATTTCATCTCGAGCCCTATGAAATGTCGCGTTTAAATCTGAAGGACCTGTAAACTGAGAAACATTTACTTCTATCAGTGCCACCTTGCCTTCCAGAATACCTTTGGCAATCTGTTTAACGCCAAAAGACTTACCACTTCCAGGGTCACCTAGCACGGCAAGAGAAAGTGGTGGCGCGGGTTTTTCAGGGTTTACATCAGATATGTAGTAGTCAAAAATTAGATTACTGATATTATTATACGCCTCAATTTCAAAGCGGTCAACAGTAGTTAAATCCTTGATTGTAAGTTTTGGATACCCGTCAATTACGGCGATATCCCCTGACACATATTTAAAGGCCATATCATGGATAAGCTCGTTAGTTTTATTATGAGATAATATAATACACCAGTCTTTATCAATGGCGCCATTAATTAGTGGGATATCAAAAGGTTGTTGTTTGTCTATTTCACAAGTTTTGTTAAGAACCTCTAAAATGTTGTCTTTTAACTGTTTGCCAAAATCAGTGACGTATTCTTTATGTTCTTCTTTGCCATCCGATTTCTCTTTAATTTCATAGCCAATGGTTCGCAGTCTTTCTGCACTTTTTAACATAGATAACATTGGTGGTGTATACCACTCGTTTTCGATGCAATATCTGAAAAGCGGCATATACTCTTCACCTGTTTTTGTTTTTGCAAGACAAGCAGCCATCAACAAAAAAGTCTCATCATATTCCCCAGGTAGGTTACTACATATTTTGCCTTCAATTTCGCCCTTGTTAAGAGTTAGTTTTGCTATCCTTTCACCTGAATTATTTTTTCTAATATATACGGCACCGTCTTCACCAAAGGTGATAAGTATACATTTTGTTTCATACAAATGTTTAATTTTTTCATTGTTTTTTAGTTCATTTAGGAGATCAATTGTGGTTCGTTCCCATGAAAACCGCGAAGATATCATAGCACCAACGCTACGAAGTACCTTTACATCTATAAACATAAATGTTTTATCGGGATCTAGACATAGACCTTCGCCCGTCTTGTCGAAAATTTTGTCATTAGGCAGTTTTTTATTTGATGCCCAAAGAATTGGTTGACCATCTGTTAGTTTGTCGAAACTTTCTTTCAAATTTTTGTCCAAGTCTTCGTCCCATATTATTACTGACTCGTGGTCTAAGCGATCTTCATTTTCTGACCGAAAGAGGCTTCCGCCTTCTTGTGCACCCAAACGCTTTGAAATGGCATAATATTCTTTACTTGGAGTTTGGTCAGTCCCCTTTTTTATATCATATGCTTCAAGTTCAAAAAATTCTTTTCTAAATTTTTTTATTTCACCTATAAGATGTTCCTCGGACTTTTTTAAGACCGTGCTAAGTTTTGTATGTTGTGTAACAGGATCATTTTTTAATACCTTGGCAAGTAAAGCTGCTCCACCAGGCGTTGGGAATTCATGACGGATTTTACCATCGATAAATACAAATATGCGTGTGTAGGCATGTCCATAGATGGATAAATAAGACATTAGCATTTCACCTTTTGAGTTACGATTTATTGTACTATTAGGAAGATGTTAGCGTAGTAAGATTTATAACTGTAACTCTTCACTCTTACCCAAAAAGTTTAGTTGTTTTGTTGAGTTTGGCAGTTTTTAAATGTATTATGGCAGGTATTTAGACGCGTGTAGATAGGACGCTACATGTTGTAGGAAGATTTTTTTCCTCGTAAGATAACGTGGGACACAATCAGTTTATGACTGGAAGTTTTCACACATATTATACTGGAATATCAAGCAAGTTTAAACAGAAAAACGCTGTCCAAAGGTTAACTGCTGACGACAAACAAACCATTAACTGGGAAATATCTAAAATATGCAAAGAAAAAAGCGATACTATTTTTAGAAAAGATTGTTAGTTTTCACGTAAAGGTATAATTGGCGGATTTATCTGATATATTGTGGTTTGAAAGGGTCGTGTCTATGAATAAGTCTATGATTGTTACTCGGAAGGAAGTTCTTGATCCTGCTAAAAGAAAGATTTGGATTTTTCATCTTAAAAACGATGTAGAAGAAGTAACCAAACTTTTGGAGGAAAAGATTGTTGATAAAAAACAGTGGCAAGACCTTGAGCTTTACTGTATAGAAGATGGATTAACTGATACACTTTTTAAACAATTAAACAAGTCGGTAAAGCAAGTGCACATTTTTGCTTCACCACATTTGTCAACAAATAAGTCGTCTATGGTTTCTTTTACTTTTCTAATGGGTTTGCTAAAGGGGTTGCCTGCTGTAAAAACATATGTGTACCCTATAAGTGAAGCCAGTGCAAAAGAAGTAGAAAAAATTTTGCAGGTGCCACCCCTTAGTTTTCGTCAGATATCCAAATTTAGTGGTGTAGATACCGATACATATGGGCAGTCAGATAAATACGCAACTGCACACTTTACTATTTGGATGCATATTGATGCTGAAGATCAAGCTATGGTGCAGATTTGTAAGGATGTATCTGTAGGTATATCCATATTGTGTTTCGGACTGCCACAAGCCCTTAAACGTGAGCAATTTCAACCGTACTGGTCAGATGCCAACAAAATGAGCAAGAAAGACATTGTAATGGGTAATAGCATTAAACAAAATGGATTAAGTGGTAAAGATTATTATAAACTACAAATTGATTTCTCATTGCCAGTCCATGATGTATTGGGCGTTGCGTTCAAACCTTTTTTAATGTTCAGACAGGGCGAAGAAAAACTTGAACACATTAAATCATTAATAAAAGTGCTTTCGGAGGAAAATAGAGATTTTACAACTGTTAACGAAACCATTATCGATGAAAGATATAATGAAAGGAAGTATGTAAAAATGTATTTTTTCTTACCCTTAGACGATGGTTATGATTTGCAAATAAATGACTTTAACGATGAAGCATTGACAACCTATGGTTTTACTAATAACACCTTTGCAAAATACGGTACACGTGCAAACTTTTTGTTTCCAAAATAACAAATAAAAATGGTAAAAATGTGATAAGCCATGAGTGCAATAGTAATTAAACCGATTGATGCTAACGATGTTGGTGTTTTCATTAGTTATGCCAAGAATAAAAATGAGCGAGATAAATTAATGGAAACTCTAAAAAATAATGGCATTACCTGTTGGGCAGATAGCCGTATCGAGGCACATGAGGATGATTATCTCCGTAAAATTATAGACAACATCAAAAACAATGGAGTAGGCGTGCTAATTTGTACAGAAGAAATTCTATCATCAGAATTTGTCGCATACGAGTTGGGGTTACTTAGAAGCTTTAACAAACCCGTTATATGCTATTTCCCAGAAGTCACAAATAAATTCGAACTACCATCTATGCTGGATGGTTATCCTAAGGTATATAGCCTTAAAGATTTAATTAGTCATATACGTGAACAGTTTTATTTCAAAGATTTACTCATAAATGATAATGTACGGAATAAAAAAATTCAAGACAATGTACGGAATAAAAAAATTCAAGCAGTAGCATTACATTTGAATTTTACGGAAGCCACCCTTAAAAGAGAAGCCCTCCAGTTTGGCTGTATTTTGGTGTCTTTATCCTGTTTTGGCAGTCTGTGCAACGACAAAGGCGGCAGTTATCCAGAAGATAAATGTCTTTTTACTAATCGTACACGTAATGAAAAAGAATGTGTGAGAAACAATAACCGTGACTGCGCTGGATTGGCTGACCTTAATATTGAAGATTTTCCTGAAACAGTTATATTAAATCATATTTTAACAGGGAATACACTTGAATTAGATGAAGGCTATTGGATTGCAAAATATGTTTTACCAGTGCAGGCTAATCATGGTCTTACGTTTAAATGCTTTGTTGATGTCAATGAGCAGGTTCTCTCAAAATATGATTTGACCAAATATGATGTAAAAACTCGATTGGAGAGAAATGGTTTTCGTGATGTTAGTCTTTCAGGTTCAGCTGAAGGGAACAGAATTTATTTTCTTCTACCCGAGCCTACTGAAGATAGAGATAAGCGCTTAACCTGTGTACGTGACCCAATAGTTACCTGCATTTTAAATAATTACCTCTGTCCAATATGTTTACAATCATCATAAAATATGGGGATTTTCAGAGACTCCCCCTTATTTTTTAGTCTGAACCAATTGGCTTTCTAATACATTGATAATATTGCGTTGTTTAGATAGGGGGCTCTTGTTGTTTAGTCTTTTTACAAGTTCAATAGTAGAGTATGTCCCGCCTGGTTCACTTGATGCTTGGTTATCCCATGCACAAACTAGCACGTTGCAATTAAACGCAATATACTTACTAGCATCTTCATAGATGTCTGTGAACAGTTTTGGCACACGTAGTTCAACATATCCTTTATACGCACAAATTGCATCAAATAATTTTTTGTCTTCTATGCGTACATAATATGCATCAGCAGTAAATTCCATTGGGAGAATTGCTTTAATTGTCCAACCAAACTCTGTAGCAACTTTTGCCGCCATTAAATCGAATCCGTCAGCAAGCGAGTTAAGCAGGACAACATTTTCACCGTATTTTCGAGTTATGTTCTCAAATGCGTCTTTCAACTCTTTTTCAAGTTTTACAACATTAAATTGTGTGATTCTTTCATACCTATGACCGGCAATTCCCACATAATAAGGCAACGGAACCGTTTTGGCAATATTACCCCCGTAAACATAAAAACTTGTTTTACCTTTACGCTTAACTGTTAAGTTCTTAATTATATTTATCGCAATATCCGCGTCTTTATCTTTGTAATGATCATCCAAAGCATCATATAGCTTTAAGCAATTGTGTTTACGCTCAGATCTTTTTGAGACCTTAATTTGGTTATCTTTTGCATTATATTCCTCATATGTCCAACCCATGGATAGTTTTTCTGCACACCACCTATCATGCTCACGTCTTGCCAGCCCTTCAATTTCGTTATTGGTTAAGTGGTTAATTCTTGTGAAACCTAAAACACGATCATCATAAAAATAACCAATTTCAGCGAGTTGATTAGCATAAAATTTTGCCGCAGCGATATTGGACATTTTCGCTTCAAGACTTATGCTGTCCCAATCCAACAAAAGATCGCTATACTCAGGATTGCCATTCTTAACATATTTACTATGAATTTCCTGCGCAATTTCTAATATATACCTAAAAAATGAGGCGGATGTATGCAACCTTGGGTTTTCAATATTATTAATAGCTACATCAAAGCTTATAGGCATATACTCGGATAAGTCAACAACACTCTGAACCTTGTTTTCCACCTCTTTAATTGTTCGACTAATAAAAGAAGTATCCAATGTACCCTCACTATCTTTGAACATCAACGCCTCATCTCCAAACGAATATGTAATAGTAAGCCCGCCATTTTCAACATCAAAATATGCCGTTCGCGGTAAGGGTTCATCTTTGCTGTAATGACCATAACCTATCCGATCAAAAACTTGTAAATCATCACAGAAATTAAGCATAAACACCAACGGGTGCATTTGTGGCGTAAGTTTAATTCCTTTGCTCATTTCATTACCATCCAAACTTTTGGCCAAGTTGCGTCGCCAAAAGCTAGAATGCAACAATATTGACACTGCGGTATCGATATAAATTGGTAGCGCCCCATCTTTCCGTTTTTTGAGCAAAGTTTTGAGCACTATTATTGCGCTAAAATATGCGTGATCTGTATACCCCTCTACATACCCCTTATTTAGATATACATCCAGTCGTTCTTTAACGTTTTTTACATAAAAACTACCGTTGCTTATCGCATCCGCTAACAATTCATGACAATCCTTACCTGCAAAAAGCTTTTGTTCCTCAGCAGTAGCATCAGTTGTAAAGATCACTTCGTCGTTTTTGATAAAATCAGTAATATCATATGTTAGTTGCGGTATGAACTTCCCAAATAACGCTTTCGTATAATCCTGCATACCTTTAAAAGCTATTTCAAAAGGATAACCAACATCGTGAAAAAGCGATACAATACCCCAACGGTACAAAAATTCCTCGTGAGATGCATATTTCTTTTCTTTGTAAAAATTGCTAAAAGTATTTTGAAACTTTGGATTTATTTGATATAACGTAAGTCCAAGCGCAAAAACATATACAGCGTGAGAATAATGGTCACGGTGTTTTGCTATAACGGCTCCTGCATTTGTTTCATGATCTGCCAAGATGTCTAAAAGGGTTAATGTTGAACCCTCATAACCTTCTCCAAAAATTTGGTATAGCTCACTAAAACAATAGTATACATCAAACGCATCATCCTTTGTTCCACTTTTCAAAAAACGAGCAGTCGCTACTTTTAAACACCGCATATTTATTTGCTGTTTGTCATCAAGCCCCGACAGACTATCATAAAAGTTATTACAATGTTCCCAGAGTTTCATAAAACATTCTCTCGCATTTTATCATCAACACGTATTTAGCTCTTTACCATCAAAGACAAACCTACTATTCATTTATGCTGGGCGTGATTACAATTGGTGAGCCTAAGGTACAGGTTTCTTCCCGATAAGGTTTATCCCAAAAAGGATAACCCTATGAAGTCTAATCGATGATCAAATGGTTCCAAATTTTTTGATAATTATATGCACGCTGTTTGTGGTTTTTAAACTCAAGTGTATTGTTGGGATGTGAATGTTATGCTGTATTGTTTAGCGTCTGGTTTCAGTGTTCGTTGTTATGTGTTGCTGTGTAATGGGAGTTGTTTTGGTGTCTGAGTTGATTTCGGCTTTGTGGTTTGAGGATGTTGGTTTTCTTAATGAGGCATTATTGGATACGCCTGTAGGCAGGTTTTCTATTCGACAGATGGCTCTGTTCTTAGTTTTTGGTTTGTTTTCTATGGAAAATCCGGTTTGCCCTGACCAAAATTAACGACACAAAACCAATAATTTACATAAAAACCACTCAACACCTACAATAAAACC
>WQSY01000042.1 GCA_009787585.1 Candidatus Bathycorpusculum sp.
TGCAAAACATACATATACACCTAGCCTATTTTAAGAATCAATCAACAAATAACGCCATAATCTAACGACTGCTTACTCAACATTCATGCAATCGGCGTGTGCAACTTGCCTTCCTGATTTAAGTACTATGTTTTAGTCTGAGGTTTGTTTTTGGTTGTTTTTATGCTAAAACTCTTTGTTACTTCTTTTTTCATGTGTATACCATTTATAGTGTTAAAAAGTTACGTGGTGTTTTGACGTGTTTCGTGTGGTGAACCTTGTTTTATGCGTTGTTATGATACGGTAATTAGTTGTGTGAGGTAATCAAGAAAATAGAAAAATAGGGCTTACCTATTTGTCTACAATAGAGTGTTTATAGTTTTGTTTTTCTGTTTCTTTTTAGTTGGGAATTGGGATGGATAGTTTTTAATGTTTGATTTTTTATTACACAAATGGGTTTATTATGAATGTTAGTAAGCTTGTTATAGGTTTAACGGGTATGCCGGGTGCAGGGAAAACTGTTTTTGTAGAGACTGCAAAAACGGTTGGTTATGTTGCTGTGTCTATGGGTGATGTTGTACGTGAGGAAACGCAGAGGCGTGGGTTGGAGTTAAATCCGCAAAATGTCGGTATGGTCATGTTGGATTTGCGTAGTAAGGGCGGTAGTAATGTAATTGCTGAGCGTTGTGTGCCAAAAATTGAAACTAACAATAGTGACCGCATTGTTATTGATGGGTTGCGAAGTTTAAATGAGGTTGCAGTGTTTAAGGCGCATTTTGCTGGTTTTAAACTTGTTGCTGTTCATGCCGCTTCTGTAACTCGTTTTGCTCGTCTAAGTTTGCGGGGGCGAAGTGATGATCCTAAAACTTTTGAGGTTTTTTATGAGCGTGATATGCGTGAGCTTAGTGTGGGTTTAGGAAATGCCATAGCTCTCTCTGACCATGTAACGGTTAATAACGGTGGTATAGAAGTGTTTAATACTGAAGTGAAAAAGTATTTAGAGATGATTGAAGCGACATGGACGCCGTAATTGTTTACATAGAAACAGACCTTAATCCTACAGAGGATGAGGCGAAAGTAAAAAAAGCTATAACTAATCTTATCGATAACCCCGTTTTCACCTCTGAGCCTGCTTTTCAAGGCTGTAAATTAAAGGCTAAAGCTCAAGGGCAGGTAGCTTTAACACGGTTTCGTAATTTATTACGCAGTGACCGTATAAGAGATGCAGCAAGAAAAATACTATACCGCGCATCACGAGATGGCGGTAACGTAATAAGTTTTTATTTAAATAAGCAAGTTGCCTATGCGGGTCATGTTAGCTTTTCTGAAGAACAGGCAGAGTCTCCCTTAGGCCCTTTACATGTTGTTATAGAAACTGAGACGCCTAAACAGCTTATTGATTGGCTTGCTGAAAAAACTGAGAAAGAAAAAGTGAGATAATCCTTGCCGTTTTCTAACGATGAACGGGCGTGTATTACAAAGACAGGTGCAGTTCTTTTAGGTAACTATGTGGCCTGTGATGCCTTTGACGCTAATAGACCCATACGTATTGTTACACATGCTCATGGTGATCATTTAGGGGGTTTGCGTAAAAGCATTAAGGGTTGCAAAAAAGTCTTAATGACTCCTGCCACGCGTGATTTAGCAGAGATTGTAAATCCAAAATTTAAACTCCGAAACGACAACGTTTTAACTCTAGAGTACGGGCAACCCTTTCTGTATGAGGATGAAACTATAACTCTTCTAAAGGCAGATCACATTTTAGGCGCCTCCCAAGTGTTAGTGGAAACAGCCAATGGTACTAGAATTGTCTATACAGGTGATTTCAAACTTGAGGGCACTCCTGTTATTGACTGTGATTTTCTTGTTGTTGAAGCCACTTATGGTAATCCCGCCTGTAGACGCAATTTTGATGTTGACATAAACGCGTTACTAGTCTCTATGATTGAGCGACGTCTACGCGGAGGTACTGTTTACGTTTTTGGTTTCTATGGCAAACTACAAGAAGTTATGCACATGCTACGAAAAGCTGACGTAGAGGTTCCCTTCGTAATGCCCGATACCGTGCATGAGGTTTCCAAAATTTGCGACAATTACGGCATGAACCTTTACAGTTTAACCCTTGATACCAGCAGTGAGGGACAAGAACTTTTAGGCAGCAACTTGCCCTGTGTTGCTTTCTATCATACTAGCACACGTTTCAAAGTGGGTTTAAATCGTACCCGTATCTGCGTAAGCGGCTGGGAATTTCAAAACCCCTGTCGTCAAATGAGTGAACATGAATACGTAGTTGCCCTAAGTGATCACTCAGACTTTGACTGTCTAATAGAATACGTAAAACGTTCCAACGCAAAACAAGTAATAACAGACAATTACCGCTCAAGCCACGGAAAAGCCTTAGCTAACGAAATAACAAAAAGACTAGGCATACCCGCAACAGCACAGCCCATAGGAAAAGGACAAACAACCCTCCAATGACCTTACCCACAAAAACATAACCAAATATTTAACACGTTAACAACAAAATCTAAATTCCCGAAAAATTAGGTAGTGTTAGATATTGGTTTATGACATTAGGGGCGTTTGAAAATTTTCACGTTAATACATAGTCCAACTACTGTTTTGTGCATTTGAAGGGATTTTGAGAAGCAGATAGTTCTTCGCGCCAACCACTTCACCCAAGTACGCAACGACAAATACTTACACTCAATTTTCCACGTATACCCTTACCAACCAAAATCTTATCAGCCCCCAGAAGCTTTTCATACGCATAATTACCATCCACATACACCTTATCAATACTAAAGGGCTTCAAAAGCAAAAGCAGCCTTCTCCAAAACATAATGTTCCCGCGTACCAAACGTGTACGCAAAAACCTCTCCCGTTTGATGATCGATTGCATGCCAAAGCCAACACTGATGCTTCTTATCATGGACATATGACCACTTTCATCCATTTCTACTGCTTTGACACAGACCAGTTCAACAGCAATTTTAGAGACATTTTTGTGAGATTTAATGTATGCTAGATTTACTTGCCAATTCCAGTTTTCTTTTTTTAATGTTTCAATAACTACGTCCGCGCTAATGTGGAGTACGCGAGAGATGTCGCGTATTTCTGAGCCGTTTATGGCCATTTCAAGTATGCAAGCTTTACCCCTGGTTCACATGTATGGTATTTGTAGTCTGTTTGGAATGTTGTGCGTAGGCATTTTTTGTTTCGACAAGTATATCTTTGTACTCCGTTGGGTCGTTTGCCGAATTTTACAACCTTTGTACTCCCACAAGAGGGACACTTTACAGACACTAACACCATACATACTCACTATCAACCTCTACACAACACACTATACTTCAACATATCCATCAACCAATAACTAACACTACCCAATTTTTTGACCTTTCGCTGTTAAATGGGGCTCTCTGTTCTTCTCTAAACTTGCTTAAAAACAAAGTGTGAGTGGTGTAAATGGTGTCAAAGATACAAGTTGCTGAAGACAAGTTTGTTATTTTTTTCGTCTACTGTTATTTTTGTGGTTTTGTCGATTTTGTTTGATAGTATCATTTTTGAGAGTTCGTTTATGATTTCTTTTTGGATTACTCTTTTTATAGGTCTTGCTCCAAACTGGGGGTCAAATCCGATTTTGGCAATGTATTCTATGGCGTTTTTGGTTGTGGTCATGTGTATGCCATTTTTTTCTAACATTTTTTGAACGTTACCTAGTTGGTTTTCAACGATTTGGCTGATTTCTTTCTGTGTTAAGGGTTGAAACATGATTACTTCGTCTATACGGTTGAGAAATTCTGGTTTAATGGCTCTCTTAAGTAGGCTAAAGACTTCTTCTCTTGTTTTGTTTAATATTTCCTCACGGTTATTTTCAGTTATTTTTTCAAGGTTATCTTGTATGTGGTCTGAGCCAATGTTTGAGGTCATTATAATTATAGCGTTTTTGAAGTCTACTGTTCGACCTTTATTGTCTGTTAGACGGCCATCATCTAGGACTTGTAGTAAAATGTTAAAGACGTCTGGATGGGCTTTTTCAATTTCGTCAAGCAGTACTACAGCGTAGGGTTTGCGGCGTACTGCCTCTGTTAATTGTCCGCTTTCCTCATAGCCAACGTATCCGGGTGGTGCACCTATAAGTCTTGAAACTGTGTGCCGTTCTTGGTACTCTGACATGTCAATTCGTATTAGGCTGTTCTCGTTGTTGAAGAGAAACTCTGCTAATGATTTTGCTAACTCTGTTTTGCCCACTCCTGTGGTGCCTAAGAAAATAAATGAACCTATCGGACGTTTAGGATCCTGTAAACCTGCTCGGCTACGACGTATAGCGTCTGAAACAGCTTTTATAGCGTCTTCTTGTCCTACTACGCGCATGTGCAGTTCCGTTTCAAGATTTAACAATTTTTGACGTTCACTTTGTAACATTCGACTAACCGGAATGCCGGTCCAATGTGATACTACTTCTGCTATTTCCTCTGCTCCTACTTCCTCATTTATAAGGGCTGTATCTTTTTGTATTTTTGAGAGTTTTTCTTTAAGTTGTTCTATTGTTTTTGTTGCTTCTGGAATTTTGCCATACCGGATTTCTGCAACTTGACCTAAATCGCCTCTGCGATTAGCTGCGTCATCCTCAAGTTTTAGCTGTTCAATTACGTTTTTCTTTTCTTGAATTTTTTCTACCAGTTCTTTCTCTGAGTGCCATTTAGCCTTTAATTTGTTGCGTTCCTCAGTTAAATTGGCAATTTCCTCTTTAATAGGTCTTAATTTTGTTTCGTCTTTCTCTCGTTTAATGGCCTCGCGTTCAATTTCTAATTGACGAATTTTACGTTCTATAACCTCTAACTCTTCGGGGGCACTGTTAATTTCAAGACGTAGTTTTGCGGCGGCTTCATCAATTAGATCTATGGCCTTATCTGGTAAAAATCTTTCAGATATGTAGCGTTGTGAGAGTTCTACTGCGGCAATGATAGCCTCATCTTTTATACGTACATGATGAAAAATTTCATATCGTTCTTTTAAGCCTCGAAGAATTGAAATGGCATCTAAAATGCTCGGTTCATTTACCATGACAGGTTGAAAGCGTCTCTCTAAGGCTTTGTCTTTTTCAAAATGTTTTTGGTACTCGTTAAGAGTAGTTGCTCCAACAGCGCGTAGTTCTCCTCTTGCTAATGCAGGTTTAAGAATGTTTGCTGCGTCCATAGCGCCCTCGCTTGCGCCTGCTCCTACTAGTATGTGGATTTCGTCGATAAATAATATTATCTCGCCATTTGAGGTGACTACTTCTTTTATGACACTTTTTAGGCGTTCCTCAAATTCGCCCTTATATTTTGCTCCTGCAATTAATGCGCCCATGTCTAGGGAGTAGATTTGTTTAGATTTGAGGTTCTCTGGTACATCTTCGTTGATTATGCGATATGCTATACCCTCTGCTATGGCAGTTTTTCCTACTCCGGGTTCACCTATAAGTATGGGGTTGTTTTTGGTTCTTCGGGATAAAATTTGTAGAACACGGTTAATTTCTTCATCTCTGCCAATAACGGGGTCTAGTTTACCTGTTTTGGCTCGACTGTTAAGGTTAATAGCGTATTTGTTTAACGCGTTATAGGTGTTCTCGGCTGTTTGAGAATGCACGTTTGAACCCTTACGTAGCTGGTTTATAACTGTTTTTAGTTCTTTTTCTTTTATGTAACAGTTTTGCATTAAACTAGCTGCGGGGTCATTGAGGGAAAGTATTGCTAGTAAAAGTTGTTCTATTGAAATGTATTCATCTTTTGCCTCTTTAGCGTATTCTTGAGCTTTCTGTAAGGTTTTGTTAAAATTTGGAGATAGGTACGCTTGGCCGCCTGTAACTTTTGGTAAATCATTTATTAACTTGTCTGTTTGTTGTGTAAAATAATCTATGTTTACATTTAGCATAGTTAACAGGTGGGGTGTAACATTTTCGTCAACTGTCAATATTGCCTTTAGCAAGTGTATGGGTTCAATTGCCTGATTTTGATTTGCCTCTGCAAGTTCTGAGGCTTTTTGAATGACCTCTTGGGACTTTACAGTAAAATTGTTCAAATTCATAATGATTGCACCAGCAATACTAAATTATTTGAAGCCTATTCATATACTGTTTTAATATATGTTAATAACAGTGGAATAAATATTTTGGTAAAAAACCTGTTTTATACAGATGATAAAACAACCTATATGACCTGTAACTCGTGGACGAAAACGTTTTTTACACATAAAAGCTTAACAATCCCCTGCAAAATATTAACAGTTTATTGTTAATTGCTAGGCTGACGTATATGAGAAGTAATGAAATTAAAGCAGGAACTGAACATGCACCTCATAGGGCATTGCTAAAATCTTTAGGTTTAGACAACAATGACTTAACTAAACCCTTTATTGGAATAGCTAACAGTTACAATACAATTGTCCCTGGACACATTCATCTACACACTTTAGGCGATGCCGTAAAAGAAGGCGTCATAGCTGCCGGCGGAACACCCTTTGAATTTAACACCATAGCCGTCTGCGATGGACTTGCCATGGGACATGAAGGCATGCGATACAGCCTTCCTAGCCGCGAAATCATTGCTGACTCTGTTGAAATTATGCTTCAAGCCCACCGCCTCGACGGCCTTGTTATGATAAGCAACTGTGATAAAGTAACCCCTGGCATGCTCATGGCAGCGGCACGTTTAGACCTCCCGGCAATAATGCTCACAGGTGGACCCATGGCCGCCGGACGATTCAACGGCAAAAAAGTTAGCTACTCCAGTGTTCCTGAAGCTTTAGGTCAAGTGGTTGCCGAAAAAATGAGTGAAACTGAACTTAACCAGCTTGAAGATGTCGCCTGCCCCGGCTGTGGCAGCTGCAGCGGCATGTTTACTGCAAACACCATGGCCTGCATGAGCGAAGCCTTAGGCATGTCTCTGCCATACTGCGGAACCACCCTTGCTACAAGCGCCCATAAAATTCGGCTTGCACGCCAAACAGGCAAACAAATACTAAAACTAGTAGAGCAGAACATAAAACCCTCAAACATACTAACAATAGACGCTTTTAAAAACGCCATATCCATTGACATGGCCCTAGGCGGCTCAACTAACACTGTTCTACACTTACCCGCTATTGCAAAAGAAGCAGACCTAACCCTGCCCTTATCCTTATTTGACGAAATCAGCAAAAAAGTCCCTCACCTATGCAGTATGATTCCAAGTGGAACCTATGCTATTGAAGATCTTGATATGGCCGGCGGTGTTCCAGCTGTAATGCAGCAAATTCAAGCAGAACTAAATTTGAATGCCGTAACGGTTTCTGGAAAAACCCTAGCTGAGAACATTAAAAACGCCACTGTTATAGACCCAAATGTTATACATCCCCTAAATAACCCCGTTCACGCGGAAGGGGGTATAGCTATATTAACAGGTAATCTTGCACCCAAAGGTGCTGTAATTAAAACCGCTGGGGTCTCCCCAAAAATGCTTCAACACACCGGTCCCGCTAAAGTGTATGACTCTGAAAAAGAGGCTATAATAGCCATACGTAGCAGACAAATTCAACCCGGTGATGTCATAGTTATACGTTATGAGGGACCAAAGGGTGGTCCAGGTATGCCAGAAATGCTCATACCCACAGCAACAATTGCGGGTATGGGTCTAAGTGAAAGTGTTGCCCTAATTACCGATGGCAGATTTAGCGGTGCTACCCGTGGTGGAAGTATAGGATATGTCGCACCCGAAGCCTTTGACGGTGGCCCTATAGCTGTAATACAAAACAACGACACTATAACAATTGACATCCCCCATCGAACTTTAAAAATTAACATACCTCCTGAAGAATTAAATGCGCGTCTAATAGCTTGGAAACCTAGAAGACCAAAATTTACCAAAGGTATCCTCTCAAAATATGCTTCAAGACAAACTGAATAACATCTTGTATGGTTAACATTTGAAAGTTTTATTAACATTAATAAAACGTTAACCATGATTTTTCAATAAATCTAAATATGTATTTGAAATTTATCATGTTATTGTTTATCAATGTGTTGTTGTGTATGTTTTTCTGTGTTCTAAATGTGTTTAACTTTAGATAAGGTTAAAAGTGTAAGTTAATGTATTTGGTATTTTAGTGTTTGATATGTCTAAATCATCTGTCATTTCGGGGTTCTACAAGCTTACTCCTAAAGAGCGTCTTGACATTGTAAAGGATTTTGCAAGTTTAACTGATGACGAAGCAAACCTTGTTGGACAGTCCTGTGCGTTAACTCTTGATGTGGCTAATCATATGGTTGAAAACGTCATAGGCGTTTTTCCTGAACCTTTAGGTATTGGCGCCAATTTTTTAATCAACGGAAAGGATTATCTTATCCCCATGGCAACTGAGGAGCCCAGTGTTATCGCCGCAGCTAGTTATGCAGCAAAAATAATTCGTGAAGGTGGCGGATTTCATACTAGTAGCACTGCACCTGTGATGATAGGACAAATTCAAGTGGTTAAATTAAAAGATGCAAACAAGGCTAAAGCTCAGGTTTTAGCCATAAAAGATGCTATTTTAAAGAAGGCAAATGATCAAGATTCTGCGCTTATTCATTTTGGTGGAGGCGCCAAAGATCTTGATGCACGTGTTATTAACACGACTATGGGTGAGATGTTAATTGTTGAATTATATGTAGACTGTCGAGATGCCATGGGCGCTAATGCTGTTAACACCATGGTTGAGGCATGTTCTCCTTTAATTGAGCAAACAACAGGTGGCCGTGTATGTCTTAGGATTCTTTCTAATCTTGCAACTAAACGGCTTGTGCGTGCTACATGTACTGTTCCTAAAGAGGCTGTTGGCGGCGCTGATGTTGTTGAGGGCATTGCTTATGCATCTGCTTTTGCAGCCGCAGATCCCTACCGTGCGGCTACACATAACAAGGGAGCTCTTAACGGCATAATAGCCACAGTTCTAGCCACAGGTAATGATCATCGTGCAATTGAAGCCGGAGCTCATGCATATGCTGCCATAAATGGACAATACACCTCCTTTTCACAATGGACCCAAAATGCTAAAGGCGATTTGGAGGGATCCATTGAATTACCCATGGCTGTTGGTTTAATCGGTGGAGCCGTAAGAATTCATCCTATCGCAAAAGTTTGTATGAAAATTTTAGGCGTAAAGTCGTCTACTGAATTAGGTGAAGTTTTAGCAGCTGTTGGTTTAGCTCAAAACTTTGCGGCTCTACGTGCGCTTTCAAGTGAGGGCATTCAGCGGGGTCACATGTCTTTGCATGCACGAAACGTTGCCCTAGCCGCTGGAGCGCCAACTGAACTTGTGGAGGTAATTGCTGAGCGTATGGCTAAAGAGCGAGTTATAAATGTGAATCGTGCTATAGAAATTCTTACTGAGTTAAGAAACAGTAAATGTTAACTTTTTTGGTGATTGTTTGAAAATTTTGCTTGACGAAATGTTTGCTGGATTAAAAGAATATTTTGAAGCCTTAGGTTATAGTGTAGTTACCGCTCAAGAAGTTGGTTTAAAAAGTGTTAAAGATCGTGAAATCGTAGAATACGCAAAACTGCATGATCTGTTATTGATAACGCAAGATGCTAAACCTGCAGAGCTAGCAGAGTTAACAGGTGTTAAATGTGTTCTGGTTTCAAAAGCAATGATTGCCCAAGTAGCTGACACAAAAATTCGTGAGCTATACCTTTAGTTTTCATCTATTTTTTTGTATTTGTGTTTGTTTACAGTTGAGGTTAGAGTGTTTGGGCTATGTTTTTTAGGTATTTGTTCCATAGGTATGCGGTGGCGTAGCCTGCGGTGGCTCCTGTTGCGGGTCCCATGAACATTACCATGATGTCTAGAAGCCAGCTTCTTTGTATGATAAATGTTGGGGTTCCTATTGTTTGTGTGAGAAAGTCTGGGATTATTACGCTTGCGCTGTATGTTATTATGCCAATTAGCATGGTGCTAATGGCTATGGCTGCGATTAGTCTGTTGCGGTTAACTCCTTGTGGGGAGCCTTTTATTTTGAATGTAAATAGTGTAATGTCTACTATGGCGCCGTATATTGTTAGGGCTATGAAGGTAAACATTCCAAGTCCGGGGCTGCCAAGGGCTGTTAGTAACCCTCCAACGGTTCCCACGTATGTTGCGCCTATGTTTTTTATAAAGAGTCCGCTTAGTGCTAAAAGTACTGCTTCAAGGGCTATGAACATAAAGTTAATTGGGAAGGGTAGGAACATGTTTCCTACAAAGATAATTGAGCCAAATAGTGAAACAATAAAGAGACGTTTAAGTCTGTGCGTTTGTGTTTTCTCCTCTTTTCTGTGTTATATGTTGTTTGTATTAAAAAGCCTTGTTTGTGGGTTTTATGTTTGTTTCTATTTTTACGTTTGCTTTTTAACGATAGCTATAAATTGTAAGCTGGATATACCTTGTAACTATCTTAATATTGACTTATAACTGTAGAATAGGGGAGCTAAATAAAAGTTGAGTACTCATGCAGAGGATCTAAAATTAAGGTTAATGACCATTGAGCTTTTGCGTACCGCAAAATATAGACGTAACATAACATATCGTGAATTAGGCGCTAAAACCGGTTTGCCTGTTACTGTTTTAAGCAGATATGCAAAAGGTCATGTTCTTCCAAACACTGCAAGGTCTAAGCAGCTTTTACGTGTGCTCTCAAAACTTGTTGGTTTAGATGTTGAACTTAAAAGTCGTATAAAATTTGATGATAACGGCTATTTTGATAACACTGAAATTATAGGTGATTATAACATTTTGCAGCAAGCGGCTAATTATGCGTTATCTAATTTTGCAGGAAAACGGGTTACAAAGGTTTTAACGGTTGCAGTTGACGGTGTTCCCCTAGGTTCTATGGTTGCAAATGTTCTAGGTGTAAATTTGATAATTGCTAAACCTGACAAGAATGCAGGTGTAAAAGGCTTTTTAGAGGAGACATATATTCTTGGACGTGACTCAGGCCTAGCTATCACTTTATACGTTCCCAAAGATGCTATAAAAAAGCGTGATAGTGTGTTAATTGTGGATGATATGATAAAAAGTGGTGAGACTCAGGAGGCTTTAATAAGTTTGACTAAAAAAGCAAAAGCTGAAGTTTCCGGTATATTTGCCCTATTTACTATAGGTGAAGAATGGAAAAAACGGTTAAAAAACACCTCTGACTCCCCTGTGGAAGTAGTTACTCATATAAAAGCTCCAGCAGGCTCATCTCTATAGCCTAATTTTTTGTTTGTTTTTGTTTTTGTAGAGTGTTTTGTAGGTTAAGCCTATGTTTTAGCGTAACACTATTAACCGTCTTTTTTAATGATTGCAGAGGGTATTGTTGTTATGCGTATGATTAAATGGGAAAATGGACTAGTTCTTACTCCTGATCAGACCCTGCTTCCCCTTGAGGAGGTAACTTTAAAATTGTGTAGTGTAGAGCAAATGGCTGAGGCTATTAAGACTCTTCGTGTTCGAGGAGCACCCCTGCTTGGTGCTGCTGCCGCCTTTGGAGTTGCCCTAAGTGCTTATTACTCTAAGGCTCAAACTTTATCTGAGTTACTCTCCGATTTAGAGGAGGCTGGGACAACTATAAAAATGCAAAGACCCACAGCGGTTAACTTGTTTTGGGCTACAGATAGAGTGTTAAACATGGCACGTGCATACAAGGGTGATGTTGAGGGTTTACGTGCTGCAGTTATTTTAGAGGCCAAACAAATCGCCGATGAGGATGCTGCGCAGAATTATGCTATAGGCAAAAATGGAGCCGTCCTAATTAACGATGGAGACACAATTCTAACTCATTGCAATGCGGGTGAATTAGCAACTGTTGAATACGGCACCGCTTTAGGGGTTATCCGTGCTGCTTGGGGACAGGGCAAAAAAATTAAAGTCCTAGCTGATGAAACACGACCCTTATTGCAGGGTGCACGGTTAACCACATATGAGCTGCAACGTGATGGCATACCTGTAACTTTAATTACAGATAACATGGCCGGCTATGTCATGAGCAAAGGTCTTATAAATAAGGTCATAGTGGGAGCCGACCGCATTGTACAAGATGCCGTCTTTAACAAAATTGGCACATACAGCCTAGCTGTACTAGCACATGAACATAACATCCCCTTCTATGTAGCTGCTCCAAAAAGCACCTTTGATTTAACCTGCAAAGCAGAAAACGTAACTATAGAAGAACGTAAACCCTGTGAAGTAACTCATGTGGGCTGTCAGCAAACCGCACCCAACGGAGTAAACGTTATGAACCCCGCCTTTGACGCCACACCTTTAAAATACGTAACAGGCATAATAACAGAAACAGGCATATACACAAAAGACCACTTCCAAAAATTCAACAAAACCTTTCCCCTATAACCCTCTCTTCTCTATAGCTCACATTAATGTTTAACCTTTTACACTGTTAGAGCAATGTTAAAAAGTACAAGCGCTAACCTTTAAACGATCAACTTGAGCAACCCTACCGCTAACGCACCCCCTGAAACATCGTCTCCTCTCCTAGAGTTTCAAACTAGTGGTAAACTTGCAGAAAAAGGCGTAACTGTAACAGAGCAAAGCAACATTGACCAACTCTCCTCCCGTGGATACGGCACAATAGACAACAAAATTTTAACCCTAACTTTTTTTGAAGCCCTATACCTACAAGACAAAGGCATGCTAACAGTTAAAGACAACAAACTAGCCACTATTGACTTTCAAACACTCCTACACACCTATCAAACCCTAGATGAGAACGTCTGGGTTAACTATCTAGTTTACCGAGACCTTCGCAGCCGAGGATATGTCGTAAGAGAAGGCTTTGGCACAAAAACAGACTTCCGCGTCTACGAACGAGGCACATACGGCAAAGACTCCGCCTCATACATGGTAATAGGCATACAAGAAGGCAAACCCTTAGACATAGACGTCTTAGTCAATGTCCTACAACAATGCCAAAACCAAAAAAAAGAATTAGTCATAGCCGTCATGAACCGCAGAGGAGAAATAGTATACTACTCCATATCCCACCTCACATTCAAATAAACAACCACAGTAAACACTCAAACAAATAAAACTATCTATTAGCAACATGTCTGCTCTTTAAACGCAGTAACCATGATGACCTAACTATTAGAGCCACCGGCATAACTATATGTTACGTGCCACAAAAATTATAAAAACCAGAATTGAAACCCACATAAACAAAAGAACACGCAATTGTTTTCAACAAAATACCCCCAGACTGTCCAAAAACTAGCGACCACAAACCGAAATATACTATATGCAGACCACACGTTTTTCATACGCTACCTGCAGTGGCCAAGTTAGTTAAATTCTGAGTTTTTAGACAATCTCCCCCAAACCACTTGATAATTTCTATACACTCACCCAACAACCATTTGTTACCCAAAACCAATTATACACACTCAAAACTCGTATAACAAACCACCACCAACAAAAGCAAAGGCGCACTATACAGCAACGGAAAAAAACACCTACAAAAAACAGTGAAACAGAACCAACAACAAACAACAATACACAACACACAGATAAAACGTATTAGCGCTCAATAAACACTTAACAGCGGCAACATATTTATCCCTAAACAACATTTGAAGAACACCAACCACTTTACAACACACGCAGGGGTCGCCGAGCATGGCCAAAGGCGTAGGCTTCAGGAGCCTATCCTGCAGAGGTTCGTGGGTTCGAATCCCACCCCCTGCACCAAACAAACGTGTCTGGTTCTCTTCCTCAAATTTCGGCTCAAAAAACAAAACGCAAAACACACACCATCTAATTAAAAAGGCACAAAACAAGCCCCATTAAAACGCAAAAAAAGTAAGCACACTTACTCGCCCCCATTATATACAGTAAATTTATGTATCTTTTGTTTCCCAAACTCTTTGTAAGTCCGCTTAGGAACTGTTACTAAATAATTTTTATAACTTTTCTTTGATTGGGTTGATGGTGTAATTCCATTCACCATGAAAATCATCCTTAACAATATCAATAGAGCCAAACTCTTCCTCACTAACCTCTACACCCTTCTCACACTCTGACTCATCCAAAACACACCTAACACAAAACCCCCTCTCCATCATAGTAGCCCCAATCAAAACAACCACAACAACCGCACTAACCAAAGAAACCCCACGCCAATTCTTAGAAATAAAAGAAAACAACCTATGCTCAACCTTATACCACTTAGACGTACCAGGCGAAAAATACAACACCCTAACAGACAACCCCACCTCACAAACAAACTTTGAAAGCTCAAACTCCCACAACCAACTACAATAACCATTACCCCCACCACAATCACACGTCAAAACAATCTCCTCAGCCCCAACATACTCAAAACTCCCTTCCGCATACCACCACCTCCACAAAGACTCAACAGCAAAAACAGCCGTATCACAACTCAAACCCACACTAACAAACCCCCGATTCTTAAAAACATCATACACCCCATAAGGCGTAGCCTTACCCAACGCTTCAACTGGAAAATCATGATCAAGCACCTCCACAGGCGTTTTAAACTTTTGATACGTACACCCAT
>WQSY01000043.1 GCA_009787585.1 Candidatus Bathycorpusculum sp.
AGTATTTGTGTGCGCTTCCAAAGAAGACAGAGGAAATTTTTGAAATATTTAAAGACATATTAACTACTAAAACCTAGGGGTAACAAAGAAAAGTTCAGGTTTTAAATAGGAAAATAATGTTCCAGCGCCAACGCAGACTGTTAAAATTAACGCAGCAATTGTCAAGGGATTATTTAGAAAAGATATAGGGTTTTTTTCAGAAGAAACAGGCGTTGTTGTAGTAGCAGATGGTCGAGTGTCATAGTAACCCTTTGAATTGTAATCTATAGGCACATATTGATCATTAGATGCACTGCTTATTAGGTAGAAAACATCGTTAACACTAACTATTTGTGAATCGCGCTCGTTTCTAAATATGTTGTTGGCTTTTGCAGTTGTCCAGGTATCATATACGATATCATAAACCCAAGTAAATGCTTGGAATGAATCTTTGGTAATTTGTTCATACCCAAAAATGTAGAGGTTTTTAGGTGCAAAAACACCCGATGTTCCCGCAATAAACATGGAGCCGCCGTAGAAAGTTATAGACTTAGAATTTGTTTTTCTTTCACTCCACTTATCAGTTTTTGGATCATATATTCGGAGGTTTAACTGAACATTATCATCAGTAGAGCTGTCTATTTTTTGATGGTCGCCAATTATTATTTTGTTGTCGGTCACCGTTATAAACGGGTATATCACGTAAGTATCTGAAGGAGGTGCACTTGTTTTCTTTATCCATGAATCAGTAGTTGGATTATACATTTGCATCTCTCCACTATATGTTATAACAAAAAGGTGCTCATTTGCAACATATACTTGCCAATGCCAATTTTCAGCAGATAAGGCTGCTTTACTGCTCCAACTATCATTAGAGGAATTATACATGTACAAATCGCCACTGCTAGCTAGAGCGAAAAGTTGATCATTTACCACACCTGCTGTCATCTCTTCATAGTAACATGTATCGTAGAAATATGTTCCCTTGAGAGGCACAGCTGCCTTACAGATCCAACTATTAGTAACTGGATCATAAACTTCAACTACATTTAAAGCCCGATATATAGCGGGACCAGGCCCAACATTATTAGTAATACCGCCCATACAATAAATTTTACCCTGATACGTAACAACAGCCATATGAGACCGGATAGTGGGTATAGGCGCTAAAGTAGACCACTTATTAGTTAACGGATCATACCGCTCATTGGTATCTACATAATCATATCCTCCAATAGCATAAATTTTACCATCCAAAACAGCAAAACCGCAACCTGTTCGTTCATGCTCCATAGACATTTTTGTATTCCAAGAATCCGCAACCAACCCTGCCGCTGAAACAGAACTAAAAACCGACAGAAAAAAGCCACTTACAAAAAAGAAAAGCAACATAAAAACAAAAATTTTATTCAAACCCTTCAACCCTCTTGTTTCTTTTCGCCCCCCTTAACCAAAAAAAAGACATTACAACAACAATTGCCACTGTTAAAACTAGCACAACAATAACTGACATATTTAAGAAAGACGTCTCAACAACAGACTCAGAAGTTAGAGGAAAAGAACTATAACCAATTGGCACATACTGCTCATTTATAGCAACGTTAACAATTGGCTCTTTTCGTGAGTAATAATTTAAAAGCTCATTTGAGGTGTATCCACCAATTACGTATAAAATGTCATCAACAATAGCTACGCCAAAACCGTCTCTAGCTGTCGGTAACGGTTTGATAGATAACCAAGTATTGCTTATAGGATCGTAAACTGAATTATGCAGTATTGCATTATCAAAATCATAACTGGTACCTATGACATAAATTTTTTGAGCCGCATACACACCAGAGGTTACAACAGCATCACTATAAATGACACTATCATGAGCATCTGCTTGTCCTTTGCTCCACTGGTCAGTTTTTGGGTCATAAATCAAAACTTTTTGCGTATCATCTTTGTTTGTTTCAAATGATAGTGCGTCAACAATCATTAATTTTTCATCTATAACAACTGTGAGATAATGAGATGATCTGTAAAAATCGGGCATACTAGTTTTTTGAGTCCATGAATCAGCAGTTATGTCATACATAAACAAGTCACCGCCATAGGTAAAGAAAATTTGTCCATTTATAGCACAGGGACGTATTGTTGTTCCACCCCTAGGCTAGAAGCTTTAGTACTCCAACTATTAGCAACAGGGTCATAAACCTCAACTATCAACAACCCGTGTTCAGTAAACGATGAACCCCCTATACAGTAGATTTTGTTTTGACATGCTACAATACCAAAGTTACTTCTAGGGGTAGGCATAGAGGCTAAAGGGGTCCAAGTGTCAGTTTTAGGGTCATATCTCTCATTGGTACCTACAACAGTCTCAAATGTAGAACCGCCAATAGCATAGATTTTGCCATCAACTGCAACAACTCCTAACCTAGATCTTGCCTGACTCATGGACTCCTTTGTGTACCAAGAATTCTCAACTAACTCTGAGGTAGCTGAAACAGAGTTAATCGCTGCTGCAAATGAACTATTAATGAAAAAGAAGAGCATCATGGAAATAATAATTTTGTTCATAGAGCATCATATGTCCTAGTTGTTTTGTGTTTATAAGTGTTGTGAAATTTTAGTTGTTGAGTGGAATTGTGGTGTGAGAGCAATTAGTGTGAAAGTTTGGGGAAAAGCTTATTTATCGACGTTATTGTGTGATAATGTCGAGTTTGATTATACATGAACAAAAAATACACCCTAATAACAATAGCAACCATAATTATTGTTATCTCAATAATAGGCTGCATAACATACAATAAAGCCTTTAACACCTCAAACAACACAAACACTAAACCCGTTGAACTTAGAGTATCCATAGCATCTAGCCTAATACACGTAGCAGAAGATATGGCAACACAATTTGAAAAAGACAACAACAATAAAGTAAAGATAATACTAAACTCAGATTCCTCAAGTACTCTTTACACTCAAATAACCACAGGCGCCCCCGCCGATGTTTTCATGTCCGCAGATCAAAAATGGACCAAACAACTCTTAACAAACGACCCCGGCTTACTAAACAGTAGATACGAAAATTTTACCACAAACAGCTTAGAGATAATTATAGCCCCCGGTAACCCAGCAAACATTACCTCCATAGCAGACTTGGCAAAACCAGGCGTAAAACTGGTCCTAGCCGCCCCATCAGTACCAGCGGGTTCATATGCAAACAGTACCATATGGAAAATAGACTCCACATGGGGCAACCCAAACAGTGCACAATACATAACCTCAGGTGTATACAAAAACTTTAACGCCTCAATATACCAAAATGTGGTCTCATATGAGAACAGCGTTGAGCAAGTAGTGGGCAAAGTGTCTCTTGACGTGGGCACTGCAGATGCCGGCATAGTATTTGTCTCAGACGGCGTTTATGGAGCCAACACGGGAGCCCCTGTTACATTTATACAAATCCCCGCAGAGGTTAACACGCAGGGCATATACGGCATAGGCATAATAGACTCTACACAAAACCCTGAGTTATCACAAAAATTCATGGACTACTGGCTATCAAAAACGGGAAAAGAACTCTTAACAAAATATGGCTTTAACTCCTAAAGAACATATACATCTACACTTATAGTGTAGTGAAAAAAAGTGGCGCAGCTATTTAGCATCAATTTAAAGCAAGAAAGAAAAATGTCAAACAGTTCACACTTAGCAGACAAGATTACACTTGCTTTTTTTATGTTAATAATAGTTGCATACATTGTTTTTCTCACTTTACCGGTAATATCGGTTTTTTTAAAAATTGATTTAACTCAAATTAGCTCACAATTACAATCACCAGAAATAATAAAGGCTGTAGAGCTTAGCTTATACACGTCACTTATAGCTACGGTGTGTTCAATTTTTTTAGCGGTTCCCACAGGCTACTTTTTAGCTACTAGAAAATTTTACGGCAAACCCGTAATAGACACACTTATGGATTTACCCCTAGTGCTTCCCCCTGCAGTGGCAGGTATAGCGTTACTTTACACTTTTGCTCCAAAAGGACTTCTAGGACCTATCTTTAATAATTTAGGCATAACCATACCCGGCTATACAACGGCAGTTATTATAGCTGAAATCTTTGTAGCCTCACCCTTTTTAACTAGGGCAGTAAAAATAGGCTTTGAAAAACAAAACAGTGATCTATATAATAGTGCTAAAATTTTAACTAACTCACGTTTAAAAGTTTTTTTTACAATTTCTTTACCTCTTGCTATGCGTGCCATTGTCTCAGGCATTGTTATGACCTGGGCGCGAGCTATGGGCGAGTTTGGAGCAACTTTAATGTTTGCAGGCAATCTGCCGGGTATAACTCAAACAATGCCCTTAGCAATTTACAACATGCTCTACTCAGACCCCACAGCAGGATTAATGCTATCAATTATTTTGATTTCCATATCATTTACAGTTATTATCACCGTTAAACTATTAGAACAAAAAAAATACAGCTTTGAAAAAGAAAGAAACATAGGAGGAAAGATATAAAATGATAAAAATTGAGTCCCTATCAAAAGCGTTTAACGGAAAAAAAGTAATAAACAATCTAAATTTAGAGATACAAAAAAACAAAACACTAGTTCTCCTAGGACCCAATGGCAGTGGCAAAACAACCCTACTAAACATAATAGCAGGCCTAATAACACCTGATAAGGGAAACATTTACATAAACAACACCATAGTACAGGGCACCGTTGGAACAAAAAAAGTTTACCTAAACCCGTTTGAACGCAAAATTGGCTATGTCTTCCAAACAATAACTCTTTTTCCCCACATGAAAATTCAAGACAACATTGCATACGGCCTAAAATCATTACACTTAACAGAAATAGAAATTAAAAAGAAAACAAACACCATGCTAGAACTAGTAGACCTTACAAAATACGCTCAGGCTTACCCCCATCAGCTTAGCGGAGGTCAACAACAACGCGCCGCACTTGCCAGATCATTAGCTACTCAACCACAAATCATGCTACTAGATGAACCTGTATCTGCTGTTGACCCACAACTTAGAGAACCCTTTCGATTAGAACTAAAAAAGTACCTTCAAACAATAGAGACCACCACAATATATGTTACCCATAACTTTAATGAAGCATTTATTATGGCCGACAAAATCGCCATACTAGGAAATGGACACATAGAACAAATAGGCAATAGAGAAGAAATTTTTGACAAACCACAAACCACATATGTAGCAAAATTTTTAGGAACAAACATATTTAAGGGCAAAATCATAAAACAACAACAAAACAACTATCTACAAATAGAAATCAACAACACCAAACTATTAACAACATCAACAAACATGGAATTAACAGAAAAAAACATTACCATAACAATAAAACCCGAAAACATTACACTCTCAACACAAAAACCAACTAGCCCCAACACAACAAACATCCTCCAAGGAACACTAACAGAAATAACACAAACACTAACAACCACCCAAACCACAGTGGACATAGGTTTTCTAATTAAAACAAAAAACGACCCAACCACAACTAAAAAATTAAAACTCACCATCGGCGATACAATCTACATAACCATTAACCCAACCGACATAAACATACTCACATAAAACAACACAACCATAAAAACACAACCAACACAAAATAACATTAAAAACCTGACACAACCATGCATACATAGATAAAAATTTCTTTGTATTTCCCTTTTAAAAAAAAGAAGAAAAAAACGACCAAAAAACAACAATTTCAGCTAGCCTGCAAGAAAAAAGAAAGAAGGAAACTCTCAGACACCTAAACACTGTAAACATGATTCTTACCATCAGGCAGAACCATTAAAAGTTTTTATACATCACCCCTTATACACAATAAGGGGCAGGCAACAGGTATGTCAGCAAAAAAAATTATCTCAACGAAAATACTCACAGTTATAGCAATTGACACAACCCAAGACATAACAACAGGTGACCCAGCACATCAAGTAATTTTTGGAGAATACGTAACCTGCAACGCCAATAACAATTATGCTGGAAAAACAGTACCAGCACCATGGTTAACGTTACATGTTAGATATATAGAACCATTCCCATACATAGTAGGCTCTAAATGGAAATTAGTAATAAATGAAGACAACACATTTAGCCTGGTAGAACCATAATGAGCATACCATACACATACAATCATCAAACAACAGAAAACAACAAGTTTGGCTATATAACATTTAACCCATGTCAAAAATTTGACCGCATCAACACACGCTTTGACTTATCAACAACATTACCTGCTCTTGACATCAGTCTTAAAAACCAACAAACCCCATGGTTTACACCAACCCTTAAGGAAAAAATCGAAAAAGCACAACGCCACCAATTAACTAACCCAGAATGTGCAAAAGTACTACAAGAAATAGCTGAACTTTCAACAAATTTTTATCCAGTAAAATTTGGACAATGCATCGCTATAAAACTATTTACAGGAGAAATAGTTGAAACATCAGAAAAAGAATTGGACTTACTAAAGAAACTACAAGGCAAAAAATTTGATTCACCCATTTTTGTCTGGAAAGTTGGTTCCTCTTCTTTTGCAGGTTGGACAGCTTGGCGACAGCAATAATTAAAAAAGAGTGTACCAAAACAACATGGCGTTTATAGATGTCGCAGGCGTTATCTCTAGCGCCTCAAATGAGCAAACAGTTACATTTAATGGCATAAGCCTTGTTGACACAGGTTTTGACAAAGGCATTTTTCTTCCTAAAAAATATTTAAAAGATTTAGAGGCAACAGGTGTAACACTCTTTACTACACCTGTAACATACGCAGATGGAAGCGAGGGAGTTGCTTTTTCATGTGTAGGCGTTTTACGTAAAATTGATAATTACACCCTAAAAACTGAAAAAGATATAATAATTTTAATAAACGAAAAAGACATAGAAGAACACATGATAATAACAGGAATGGAAACGTTACAATATTTTACAGTTGTATTTGAAGGAATAAAACAAGTTTTCAGTGTTATAGAAGAAAATTAAAAAAACTTGCTCTATGTTAGGGATCTACGCTAGTTTTTCTGATGTCGCTAAACAAGCAATTTGTCAACTGCTTATGTCAGTTTCACTAAACACTGCGTTTGACAATACTTGCCTCCAACAGAGAAGATCTCACAGCTATTTGACCTATGAACGGTGTGAACAAACTTTTTCATTATCAAGTGTTAAAAAAGGGTGTTGCACAAGTTTTAGAAACAAAAATCTAATATGTGTAGTGTATATTAAATATTGGCAATTGTTAGGATGATGATGGTGATGGAGTTTCGTAATAGGAATATAATTTCAATACAGGATTTTACAAGGAAAGAGATTGATCATGTTTTGAAGACTAGTCAGGTTATGGAGCCCGTTGCTAAAATAGGGTCTAGTATGTTGAGGGGTAAGATTTTGGCGACTCTTTTTTTTGAGCCCTCTACGCGGACGCGGTTGAGTTTTGAGGCGGCTATGCAAAAGTTGGGGGGGTCAACTATTGGGTTTAGTGATGCGGAGACGTCAAGTGCTAAGAAGGGGGAGAATTTTGTGGATACTATTCGTACTGTTGAGAATTATGCGGATGTTATTGCGTTGAGGCATCGTTTGGAGGGGGCGGCGTCAGTGGCGGCTGAATATTCTAGGGTTCCTATTATTAATAGTGGTACAGGTGCTCAGGAGCATCCAACGCAGGCGTTAATTGACCTGTATACTATTCAGAAGGAGAGGGGTCAAATTGATAATTTGAAAATTGCAGTAATTGGTGATTTGCGATATGGGAGAACAGTGCATTCACTAGTTAAGGCGTTGATGCAGTATAATGTAGAGCTTTTTTTGGTTTCGCCTGAAATTTTACGGATGCAGGGTAGTCTTTTAAGGGAGGTTAAAAGCAAAATTTCTGTAACTGAAATACAGAGTCTTGATGAGGTAATGTCAGAAATAGATGTTTTGTATGTAACACGTATTCAACAGGAACGTTTTCCTGATCCGGGAGAATATGTTAAGCTTAAGGGTACTTATAGGGTGGATTTAAAGAGTGTTAAAACAGCTAAAAAGGACCTGATAATTTTGCATCCTCTGCCAAGAATAGATGAAATTGCTCCTGAAATTGATCAAACGCCTTATGCGCGGTATTTTCAACAAGTGGGTAACGGGTTATTTGTAAGAATGGCTATACTCTCATTAGTGCTGGGAGCAACAAAATAACAGGTTATATGGAGTTAAAACGGTCAAAGGTGTCTAAAGTGCTCATTGAGCCGCAGTTAGAGCATTTGTGTCGAATTCCGAACCAGTTTTTTTTACAGTTTCGGCAAAAGGTGATTACGCGATTATAGGTAAAAAATTCTAATGTTTGACAGGTAGTAATAATATGGTTTGTTAAATTTAAGAGATCTAATGGTGACACGTCTATGGTATCTAATTCAATAACACCTAAAGATCCGCCTACAGCTAGGCTGGACAGTTTTTGAGCAAGTAGCAGGTCATCTGTTTTGACTGTTAATGTTGTTGTTGGGTTAAGTGAAGGTTTTAGGCGAATAGTTGTTGAGTAGAAGGGTTTGTCGCGTGTGCCGGAGAATTTGACTTTTGCTATGCCATATTTTTCAATGTCAAGTTGGGCTAAGCGTTCAGAGGCTTGGGTGTGGCATAAAATGGCGGGGTAGAGACGTTTACCGTGTTTTCTGCCAAGTTTATGTTGGAAAGTAGTAAGGGTTTGAGTTAATTCTTCTATAAAGTTTTGGCTTTCGGGTTCATGAATGTTTTTTGTTGTTAGAATTTCAACGGCTTCAGGTAAACCGGTAAGGTTTATAACGTGGGAACAATTTTCTAATCTAAAGTATGCATCGTTAATGTTGTTTTTAAGTAAAAAGGGTAAAGAATTTTTTCCAAACTGTTGGAGTGCGTTGTATTTTACATTTAAAGCTCTAGCGGCTAGATCATAGTGTTCTTTTAGAAGTTCAAAAAATCGTGTTTTGTCACCTTTGGAGTCTTGGGCTAGTCTTGGTAAATTTATAGTTACGCTGCCCAGGCAGCCGGTGCGTAGGGTGTCTGTTTCCCAGTCCTCTGTTAGGTCAGGGAAAAGTTTTGTTCCTGAAGAGGAAAAAACGGGTAGAGCTGTTTCTTTTAAGGGTATATTGGCGAAATAGAGCATGCCGTGTTGAGCCGCTAGGGTGTGAGTTTTTAGTAGTATGTCTTGGAGGTTTTTGTCATTTAAAATTTTTGGGTCGAGTTTTATAACTATTTTAGGGTTTGTTAGAGGTCTTGAGGTAGTAATTTCACTGTAGACTTGGAGTAATAAAGTGGATAGAAGGCCAATTTCAGTATTATAATCTTTGTATTTGCCGTTAAATTGGCCGTTGGGTCCTATGGCTTGTTTTTCTGCTAAATGTTTGGGAACTGTAAAGTCTAGCTCTAAGGTTATTTTGGTATTTTGATTAAGGTTTAAAATAAATAAGAAAAGAGTTTCTTTTATTGTATTTTCATCAATGTTTTTGATGTATGGTGCTAAAAATGTGGTAAAGTAACTAAAAACTTGTTGGTAACTTATTTCTCGCTCAGAATGCAAGAACACGTTAAGAGCTATAGATAAAGCGGCTTTAAAGTTTTTAGGAGGTTCAAGAGAAACCTGAGTTATATCAGTAAATTTTAAACCGTTTAAAAAGAAAAACCGCATGTCATGAACAATTTCGTGAGGTTTAAGAAGCCAAGTGCTTAAATCGTCAATGTTTATACTGCCCGAAATATGTGCGTCTGCTATATCACGAGAAAAAATGTTTAGAAGAGTATACTCCTCTATAAGGTTTTGTCCCGCTTTATAAAGCATGGCGGAGGCATCCAAGTTTTGATCCTTAGCCTCAATAAACGCAGTTACCTCATGAACAGGCATACCCACACGAGTTAATTTATGTCGATAGTCCTCAAAGCCTTTTTCAACTAGTATAACATTTACCATTTCACGAATTAACGCGGCAGTGATATACTTTGTTTTAGATTTAAGCAGACGTTTTTCAGTTTCCTTTGCAACACTTTGAGCAAGTTCCACAGGCACTTTGGCTTCTTTAATTAAAGAGTTAGCAATTTTGTTTTGATCAAACTCTTCTAAAGTAAAGCGTGACGTTCGAACAAGCATGCCCTTATGCGTAAAGACTTTTCTCTCTACACGGTCGGCAACGTCTAAAACCATTTTGCCCAAGTCAGTTAAAAAATATTTTTTGGTTTCAACGTCGGCCTCTACTAAATCTGCTTTAAGGAGAAATTTTAAGTGATAAGCAAAACGGCCGGCATCGCGGTTAGGATTCATTTTAAGGTAATTCATCAACTCAGTATAGGATAGGGCACCCTTATCAAATAACAAATTTAAAAGCTGTAGCCTAGTAGGTGAAGAGACAGCTTTTAAAACCTTAGCGCCGCGCGCTCTATTTGGAAGAGTACTCATGTATTTACCTCATTGCCGTTTATTGAGCCTACTTTAAAAAAGTAGGTAAACCTATACTTTAACTGAGGTCATATTTATACAACTCTAACTCTTTAATAGGAAGAGTTATGTAAACACTTTTTTTATAGCTGTATAAAGAAAGATTAGGATAGGTATTGAGAAAAGAGTTAGGAGAAAGAGTTGTGGTATGCCCATTATTGGAAAGGCTAAAAATAAGGGGAGGGTGAAGGGGTAATTAGTAAATGTAGACAATAACAATGTGCCTATGGGGATTAATAGTAAAAGGTTTGTTTTGTCGTTTTTGAAAAATATTTTATAGTCACCAGTTTTTGCCATAACTATAAGTGTTAGCGCTAGCATGGAAAGTTCTGCTACAAGATTTAAATTATCCGTTAAGCCTATGTACATAAAACCTATGTCATGGAAACCAAAAGTGTTACTAGAGAGGGGCCAAAATAGCTGTAATTGACCGCCGATGAAAAAGTCTCCAATTAAAAAATGAGAAACGTAGGCTAAAAAGTATGGTACAACGCGTTTGCCATAAAAAATAGAGAGGGGAGCGAAAATGAGCAGAGCGAAAATTAGAGAATGTGTAGGTCCATGATGTATAGATATGCCTAAAAGACTGCCGATAGCTAAGTCAATGTCAGGTAGTATGGATAGGGCAAGTAGGGTAGGTATGTTTGGGTTAACTTTTAGCAGTTTAGAGGAGGCTTTACCTAAAAGGTAAGCTAAGGATAGATGACCAACAGCAAACATAAGGGCCAATAATCGAAACAACTATCGAACTATTAAGCATATAGGAACACATAAACATCATTTTATTAAAACATGTATATTAAAGTAAAATGTAGAGGTAATTGTTGTTAATTATGACTATTTATCAGGTTTTTTGCAGAGTTTTTGCATTAATTTTAGTGGAAGTTTCAAGATTTTTGAGATTATACCTAGCTCTGAGGACATTAAGATCAAATTGTCAATATCAGCACGGTTAACAGCACCTACAATAGGAGTTATAACTAGATATGTTAACAGAAACAGTAAAGTTCCAATTATTAGCAGTATAGGGTAAGATGCATTAAGGAAAACAGAGAAAACGTATGCCACAACAGACGCAACCAAAGATGCTATGAAAATTTTTGTTGAATTTTTAAAGTCCGCTTTAACATGATAATTTTTCCATGACCAAATTAAACCCCAGACTAGACCCGGAACAATGGAGACCATAACAGATACTACGCCGCCTATTACCACAAGCCATTCCATATTGGCTCCGCCAAATTTTCCAAAATAGGTAATAATAGCATACGAGAAAGGTAAGCTTATAGCTAAGGAGAGCAGGCTCTGTTTCATTATTTGACCTGTTTTTCCAATGCCTGTCTGGAAAGCAATCAAGCTTACATGTCCAAAAAGCACAAACAAGTTACCTATAGAGGACACAGCTAAAAACAGTGGAGCATAGGGAAATTTTGACTGCGTGTTAACAGTAAATAAAAACTGTTTTAAACCATCAGGGGATAAATAGTGCAGTATGCTGTCTTGGGGAAAAACTGTGTTTACCAAAGGTGTTGCAAGAGCTATTAGCAGCATTGTTACAGGTATAAGCAGTAGGGCAGTATATTTTACGGAGGAGGCAAAAACGGTTTTTACCAGTTCAGGTTCTTTTTGTGGATTTAATTTAGAGAAAGCAGGAAACAATGCAGTAGATACAGGAAAACTGATAAAAGTTACAAGTACAGCAAAACATGTTGCAGCAAAATAATTACCAACCATGTTATCACTAATATACATAGCCATAAAGAAAGCAAAAATTTGAGGCAAGACCCCTACAACAATATTTGGCACCGTTAAGGGTATGCCGTATTTAAGTAGAGGAAGTAATGTTTGTTTTAAATCACATTTACCAACTTTGGCTTTGCGTAGGGGTCTAAAGAGGGCAAAATAGACAATTAATATACTTATTACGCCGCCCACGGCAACTGATGCAATAGAGCCGATAACAGCACCTGTAACGCTAAAGCCTAAAAAGACCAAGAAGGGACCGAGAAGTGTTTTTATTAAAGCTTGAATAATTTGTGTAAAACTGTTATATTTCATTTTTTCAAAACCAACAAATGTGGCTGTGGCAGCAGAAACAAGAGCGCTTGCAAAAATAGAAAGCGACATTAAAGCAATTAATGACGAGGCATCAGGACGATCTAAAATATTAGCTAAGGGTTGAGATATAGCAAAACAGACAAGAGAAAGCAGAGCACCACTTAGAAGCTCAAAAATTACGCCTGCACGAATTACATCATGTATTTCACTTGTTTTATTTGCAGCTCTTAGGCTTGCAATTTTTTGGGTCATGGCAGAATTTACGCCTAAATCTCTGAAAAACGCAATTATAGTTGAAGGAATCAAAACTATACTATAAAGCCCAAGCTCATCAGGAGATAACACACTAGCTAAAATTATAGTACCTAAAGCCATTAGCACCGTTGAGCCAACAACACCAATTAAAAGAAAAAAACTTCCAGCCGTCGAAGACTTTCCCATCTGCAAAGCTTTATCTTCCATATGCCTAACCAGAGCGTACATTAGAAGAAGGGTATTTTTATAGGATTTGGAAAAACCAGCCAACTATACAGACAACAAACAGTAGCAACAAACATAAAAATCAACAATTAATCACTCACGTAACGGTTGTAAAAAATGAGACATACTTGATCTTTAAAGAGAGAAAAATAAGAGGTAACAATAGCAGATCTATGTTATAGATTTTTTAAGTGCTGCAAAGTATGTTAAAACTTGTTCAAAGTCTGTTTTGGACATTGTTAAAATTGTTTGCACCGTATCTCTTTGTTTAACAGATGGCGAGCCATTAACAGCGGCTATTGCGTAATCTAGATGTATAAACAAATGTTCCCAAGTAAAAGTGACTTGCTTACCCCGTAGCGTATACAAAGATAAAGCATAAGCGCTAGCACGGTTTAAACTGTCTTTAAACGTTTTAAGGGCAGAAACAACAGCTGTCGCCTTATATTCCTGAGCTAAAAGACCACTGTTAATCTGTTGATAACTCTCCTCTAAAAGAGAAATCTCTGCATAAAGATCTTGTCTAAGTTTTACTTCAGTCTCAACTGACACAACTTTTCACCCACCCCTAGCAGTAAAGCAACTAAATAAAACTTACACCTAAAAAAATAAAACACAATTTTCACAAGTAAACTATACCACGCATTTTTAGACAAATACTACTGCCATAATTTATGCTTACATATACAATTTAAATTAACAACGTGTTACGTCGGAAACTATGGATCTGACAAGAAATAATTTGACCCGTTTTATTAGATAACTCCGTGAAGTACACTAAGCATAGTTAAATTATTTACTGACAGTTTCTAAAAAGGCAACACACTGTCTAGAAAAAATAGATGTGAATCTTTTCTATGGTACAAGTTCAACAGGTTTATTTTTCTTAGTCACAAAATATTATATGTAGCCTCAATTTCGTCAAGTAAAGACTCAACTGATCCAATCGACCTTCCGTTATATAACCATATCAACAAGAAGAAAGAAAAAATAGGCAAACGTTGATTGTGTGTGTTTGTATTGTTTGTTTAGGGAGTATTGCGTATGGATAAAGTTGAGTATTTTGAAAGAGTGGGTGTGGGTAGATTTGTAAGAACGGTTTATATTTCGTTTGCGATACTTTAGGTTTGTATTTTTTACTAGTTGTTAGATATTGTTTGATGGAGGGGTGTCGTTTTTGTTTATGGTTATTATGGTGCTTCCCATGGTCTTTATTTCTCTGTTATACGTTAATTTTAGTCAAATTAAAATAACAATTACGTCAAAAGAGCTTAACGTGGCTTATGGTTTTTTAAATCGTAAGTGTTTTGTTTTATGTGAAATTGAGTCTTGCGAGCAAACTGTGACCCTAAAATCCCGGAAAAATTATACCTACAATAAGTAAAAAGCTTGAAAAACCCGTTAAACATTAAAAAGGTCTCAAAAATGGTAAATCACTGTGTCGATGTAGTTATAAATTTTATACCTACATGCAAGA
>WQSY01000044.1 GCA_009787585.1 Candidatus Bathycorpusculum sp.
TACGGGATTTAGAACACGAATTTGGACCCGACGCCACAGGACTTTCCACCTCAAGTAAACAAAACTATGAGATTGATCGTGCTAAAGATCAAACAAACAAAAAGGGTATGCAAAGATTTTAGTGGTGGTAGGCCTCAAATACAAGGTCATTTCATCTTTTAGGTATGCAAACAAACCCACAGACCATGAATCACCACATTTTGAGTCTTTACTGCTTGAGACTACTAGACGGTATGGTCGATTGGATTTAGTGGCGGGGACTGCGGCGTATTTGTCGCGTGCAAACTGTGATTTAGTAGCCAAGTTGGTGCGGTGTCGCGGTTTTATCCTAAAAAAGGCATTACGCTGCGTCAGAAGGGGAGTGCTGCATGGCGAAAAATGTTGCAGGATCTGATTGCTGATCCGCAAAAGTGGCTTGAAGATTATCATAAACGCTCAAATGTCAAGGGCTGTTTTTCAACACTAAAACGTGATAATCCTCTACCGCTGCGTAAACAGCTTGATGAACGCAAAAAACAAGAAGCCTTCACACGTGCTTGCAACCTAAACATCAAACGCCTCTGCTACCTAAACTATTTGGAAAACATTAATGCAAGAGAAAGCTGGCACAAATAATATTGTTCCAAAGCCTATGTTAGGGATTGGTTTTAATGGTTGTTTGTGTTAGTGCGTTGTGGAGTGGGTTCTTTTCTCCGATGCAAATGTTCGTGAGGTCTTGATAAAAGCTACGAAATTGACTAAGCGGTATGGTGGTTTTGTAGCTGTTGATGGGGTTGATTTTGAGATTTATCGTGGGGAATGTGTGGGTTTTCTTGGGCCTAATGGTGCGGGTAAGACAACTATGGTGCGTATGCTGTATTGTTTTTTGCCGCCTACTTCTGGTGATTTAACTATTGCGGGTTTAAGTGTTCGTGATAAGTGTATGGAAATTAAGCAGGTTGTAGGTGTTGCTCCGCAGGAGGATAATTTGGATATTGATTTTTCTGTGTTAAAGAATCTTGTTGTTTATGCACGTTATTTTGGTATTTCTAAAGGGGAGGCTTTGAAGCGTTCTGAGGAGCAGCTTAGGTTTTTTCAGCTTCAAGAAAAACGTGACATGCATATTGAGGCTTTATCAACGGGTATGAAGAGGCGTCTTATTTTTGCTAGGGCTCTTTTGCATAATCCCCAGGTTTTATTACTTGATGAACCTACAACAGGATTAGATCCGCAGGCGCGACATCTTGTTTGGGATGCTGTGCGGCAACTTAAAAAAATGTGTGTTACCATAATTTTAACTACTCATTATATGGATGAGGCTGAGATTCTCTGTGACCGTATTATAATTGTTGATCATGGTAAAATAATTGAGGACGGTAAACCTAAAGAGTTAATTAAAAAACACATAGGCGAAAATGTGCTAGAGCTTGACTACGATGAGGCCTTAATTTCTTTTCTTAAACAGGCTTTTTCAGATGCTCGCATTGAAACTATGGGTGAGCGCATGCAAGTTTTCACCTCTAAACCCTATGACATGTTTGAAGGGTTTCTACATGAGCATAAATTGTCAAATGTTACTATCCGTAAGGCTAATCTTGAGGATGTATTTTTAAAGTTAACCGGCCGGGGACTTAGAGCTGATGACTGAGGTAAATATTCGTAAATCCCCCGCAAAATTTAGCATACCTAAAATTTCCTCTAACGTGTGGAAAGTTTGGCGCCGAAACGCAGATGTATTTACAAAAACTATAGGCGTAAACTTTTTACCCTCTTTGCTTGAACCTATATTGTACTTGTTTGCTTTTGGTCTTGGTCTTGGTAATTTTATTCCAGAAATTAACGGTATGCCTTTCATTAATTTTATTGCACCTGCACTAGTTGCTATTTCTTTAATGAATGGCGCCTTTTTTGAGTGTACTTATGGCTCATTTGTACGTATGTATTTTCAAAAAACTTTTGACGCCCTAGTTGCTACGCCTATTAGTATAGAAGAAGTCGTCGCTGGTGAGTTACTTTGGGGTGCCACACGAGGCACAATAAACTGTTCTATAGTACTTGCAGTTGTTGGTATCTCTGGTTTTTTTACTGCTCAACCTTTAATCACAAGTCCACTGTTTTTACTGCTGCCTATAATTGCGTTTTTTGCAGGTCTAATGTTATCTAGCATTGCTATGTGCTTTACAGCCGTTGCTCCTAACATAGACTTTTTTAATTACCCCATATTTCTGATAATAACTCCTATGCTATTTTTAAGTGGCACTTTTTTCCCCCTTGCCTCTCTACCACACGCTGCCCAAGGCATTGCTTTAACAACTCTTCCTCTAACACATATAGTAAATCTTACACGTGGCGCTTTAACAGGCACAACAGAGGTCCTCTTTGGACTAAGCACCCAAATACTCATACCTCTAAGTATCCTTTGGATAGCTCTTATGACTATAGTCTTCTTTATAGTAAGTATTAATCTTATGAAAAAACGTTTAATCCGCTAATTAGAGTTGAATATTTAAAGCCTCAGCGGCTATTAAATAAAACGCGGCTAACCCCCGCCAGTTACCCCATTTCTCAGCGATTTTACGTGCCTCTATAGCTGAAATTGTCTTTTCCCCACCACAATAATAACGGCTAATTACTCGTCTTATGCCAAAATCATCCGCTGGTAAAACATCAAACCTGCCCATGCCTCGAAGAATCGTAAGCTCCGCAGTCCAAACACCCACTCCTCTAATATCATCTAGCACCGATACAATATTATCCAACGGTTGCCCTTGCAGTTTTTCCAAAGATAACTCTTCGTTGCAAACAAGTTGAGCTGCCTCATGAATATAACTAGCCTTACGTGCACTTAACCCTGCCTGACGAATTTTTTCCACATCTGCCTCTATTAAAGCAGATGCTGTTGGAAAAGCAAAAAACACTGTGCCATCTGCATTTAATGTATTACCAAACATAACTGCCAAACGCTCCTCAATGTTACGCGCTACTTTAATAGAAATTTGTTGCTCCACTATCGCATAAACAAGGGCTTCAAAAACCGTGGGCAACGTAGGAAACTTGAAACCCCTTAACAATTGTGTTATCTGCGACATAACCCTGTCATATTTAACATGTTCATAAAACGGGGTTAGAGGCATGTTTAAACTAAAAATTTGACTAACAACCTCTTGTGTTTGATAAATAGTCCTCTCTGAGAGTTCACTGTCGGAATATAACTCAAGGCTCAATTTTGGTTTATCTACCTCGCCTTCTGAGAATAGTTTTACTAAAACAAGTCTCCCTTCGATATTAATTACCTGCGAAAAACAGCCTTCTTGAAAACTTTTAACTCTTCGATCTCCCGTAGCAAAAACAAGCGAACTTTGTAACAAATCAAAGGGTGCTAAAGGCTCAATTTTTACTACAGTCTTATAGGTCATGTGTTTTCCTGCCTACATATTTTATAGTTTTTTGGAATAATAATGTTTACCGTAGCATATGGTTTTAATCAAAGACCCTGTTTACAAGTAGAGATTATCATGACCTGTCTAGTTGTTCGAATTGGCGGCTCAGTTATAGCCTCCCCTGTTAACACTGATTTAATAGGCAAATATGCTGACCTTATACGAGAAATTAAACTGCAAGGTCATAAAGTCGCTGTTATTTTAGGTGGCGGTACTTTAGCTAGAGAATTCATAGGGATAGCTAAAAATTTAACTCTTGAATCAGCGGCTCAAGACCGTATTGCTATTTCCGTTTCTAGGCTATATGCTCAATTGTTTATGGAAAAACTTGGCAGCCTTGGATATGGTAAAGTTGTTACTACCCTTGATGAAGCAGAAGACTGTTTTTCACAGGGAAAAATTGTTGTAATGGGCGGACTAAAACCTGGACACACAACAGATACCGTGGGTGCACTAGTAGCTGAACGGTTAGCCGCTGACTTGTTAGTTAAAGGCACAGATCAAGAGGGCGTTTACACTAAAGACCCACGCAAATTCGCCGATGCCGTAAAATTAGGTCAAATGAACTTTGATGACTTATCTCAAGTGCTTGAGTGTCATGAACATAAGGTGGGTATTCATCAAGTAATTGACTCAATGGCTATTGACATTTTAAAACGCAATCACGTGAAATTAATTGTTTTTAACGGGTTTAAACCTGAAAACCTTCTTTTAGCTGCTGAGGGCAAACAAGTTGGAACAGTTATAAGCTAACATGTCAATAATACATGAATTTAATAGACAGTTTGTGAAGTGTTTAACTGTTTTCTGTCTGTTCGTTGACATGTAACTTTTTTCTTTTACACGTTTTTACTTTAGAGGTTTTCGGTTTGTTTTATTTGTCAATTTAACATACCTTTATATCAAAGGTTTCTCTTTTTGAAATTGTTTAATAAATCGAGAGTATGAAAAATGTCAACAATAGTTGAAGCAATTGACCTTAGAAAAACTTACATGCTAGGTAAGGTTCCAGTTGAGGCGTTGCGGGGGGTAAATCTTAAAGTGGAAGCAGGAGACTTCATCTCTATCCTTGGCCCCTCTGGTAGCGGTAAATCTACAATGCTAAACCTTATCGGCGCCCTTGATAAGCCCACCTCTGGTGTTTTACGTGTTGGAGGCGTAGACATTGGCAGATTAAATGATAATCATCTAGCTGAGGTGCGTTTAAAAATTGGGTTTGTTTTCCAATTCTTTAATCTAATTCCCCGCTTATCTGCTAAGGCAAATGTAGAGTTAGCCATGTCTATAGCCGATATGAATAGCGCTGCACGTAGTAAACGAGCGGCAGGACTGCTTAATGCAGTTGGCTTAAAGGACCGTATGTATCATAAACCTGCTGAACTTAGCGGCGGACAACAGCAACGAGTAGCAATTGCTAGAGCCTTGGCTAATAAACCCAAATTTTTGTTACTAGACGAGCCTACAGGAAACGTTGACTCTAAAACAGCCACAGAAATAATGTCATTAATTCATAAACTCAACAGAGAACATGGCGTTAGCATAATAATGGTTACCCATGACCAAAAGTTAGCTAGCGAGGCTCGAAGAACGGTACACATGGTTGATGGCGAAATAGAATCGGATTTGGTGAATTAACATGAAAATACTTGATATTCTTAGATACGCTTTTAGTGCAATTAAACTGCGCAAATTCCGTGCATTCTTAAATATTCTTGGCATTGCAATTGGCATTGCCGCTATAGTATCTTTACTTGGTATAACTGCGGGGTTACAGGCTTCCATTACTGGCGAGTTAACTCAGGGGTTATCTGCTAACTCTTTAATTGTCATGCCTGGTGGCGACAGCTCAGGGCAAGATAGTCCTGGTTTTAGTATAGGTCTAAGCGGTTCAGGTTCAGGTTTTAACTTATATATTAATCAAACATCTGATATCGAAAGTTTATCACCTAACATTACAAGTGCCATTGCAATAATTCAACGTACTGGCCGAATTGTATCTGATGATCTAAATCGGAGTGTAACAATTTACGGTGTTGACTATGATGCTTATGCACAAGTTTATCCATCTTTTAGCGCTGAATCAGGGTATATTCCTGTTAACCCTCAAAATGATGATATTGTGCTTGGTAGTAGAGTAGTTGACCCTGCGCAAAATGGTACGCAATTTATTGTTCCAGGCGACGATGTGTCATTGCTTTGGCTTAACGCAACAGTGTTACCGCCAGTGTATGAAAATTATACCGTGCAAGTTAGCGGTGTTTTAGGCAAAGTTGGTGGCGGTTTTGGATTAGCTCCATCGGATGGTGCTGTGTATATTCCGTTATCTACAGCTGCAGACTTTTTTGATACTGACGCGTGTGATATGATTGTTGTAACTTTGACAAATAGTGATAATGCAACAATGACTGAAGTTACAAATCTGATAAAAACTTATTATAGTGGACAAGTCGCAGTGGTCAGTTCTGATGTACTAGCTGCTGTGTTGAATTCTGTTCTTAGTTATTTGCAGCTCTTTCTAGTTGGTATTGCGGCTATCTCTTTGTTGGTTGCAGGCGTGGGTATTATGAATATTATGATGGTCTCTTTAATTGAGCGTACACGAGAAATCGGTATTCTTAAAGCGTTAGGTATGAAGAGCAGAACAGTGCTTATGATATTTCTCGGTGAATCTGTAATACTTGGTTTTATAGGTGGAGTTGTGGGTGTAGTTGGTGGCTGGGTTATAGCTAATGGTGTTACATGGGTGCTTGGTTCAGGTTTACTTGGCATAGGTGGCAATTTGAGCATTACTCCGGTGTTATCTCCTCTGGTGATATTTGGTGCTCTAGCTTTTGGCGTGGGTATAAGCGTGATTTTTGCGTTGTATCCTGCTTGGCGTGCCTCTAAGCTTAGACCTGTAGATGCTATAAGACACGAGTAATCCCCTTTCTTTTTTTCTTTTTTTGTTTTGTCTTGTTATTGTTGTTGTTGTTGGTTGAAATGGTGTTAGGTAACACAATATTTATATTTGATACGTATATATTATTTACAGTGACGTATTAAAATACTAAATTTAAGGAGGAACCAAACATCAGCACACTATGTTCAAAATGCCCCTTTTTCCAAGTAGCCCCACTAATAAAACGCAAAAACGCCCGAAAACGTTGCCGCATAGAACCCCAAAGACAACTACGAATATACAAATGCAACGACTTCCCCAAAAAACTCTCCCTCTACCCCTTCATAAACAAAAACATATAATAGACCTCTCAGATCTATTTTTCGTTTTCAAAGTTAACCCCCCACAGATTAATGCCATTCATAATCCAAACCGTTTACGACGATTACGATACTTATTAGCTACAATTTTGAGCGTTCTAAGCAAGACTTTTCTACCCCTATAATTACATCAGGCGTGGTAGCCTCACCAACTTGGAACTCTATGCTCAACTCTAGTTGGTGACGTATTGTCTTTCAGTATTTTAGAGTCATAAAGAGCAATGCCTTGTATGCTAGTTTGGAGTGTCTGCCACGGTGTCTATGTTTAGGAACTGTGTAAAAATAAATTATGATATTTTTGGTGTGTAATACGTTCATTTGTACGTTTGTCCATGCAAGCGTTCGCAAGTTAATTATGCGCAGTTCCTTAGTTGCATAAACGAGTTTTAACATTTTAACCATGATCTCAAAGGTTTCTTTTTTTTTACCTCAATAACCCGTTTAAAATCCCCCGCACTTAAATTTAAAGCCTTTTCACACCTATCCAAACTGCCCAACACAGATTAAACCTTCTCTACACAAAATAAACACAAAACAACTCTTTATAAATGTCGAGGCAATCTAGTGTTTACCTGAAGGAAGTAATTCACATGCCGATGTATTCCTCAATCAAAAAAATTAAAGACACATCCGAAAGAGACCGTATTATAGAAAAACTTTTAGCCCTACGAGACCAACTCGACCGACAAATTCCAGCTAAAACTGCCACTGACACACTCTTACTTGCCACCTGGAATATCCGTGAATTCGGCGATAACCGAAACAACGAAAGCCTCCATTACATAGCAGAAATCGTCAGTCGTTTCGATTTAATAGCCATCCAAGAAGTAGCCTCCAACATAGATGGCTTATGCAAACTTGTCACACTATTAGGCCCTAACTGGGACTACATAGTAACAGATAGCACTGAAGGAACCGCAGGCGGCGGCGAACGCATGGCGTTTGTGTTCGACAGATGCAAAGTATTCTTCCGCAAAATGGCCGGAGAAATCGTTTTACCACAAACCAAACTTGTTGAAGGAGCTCTACAATTTGCACGAACCCCCTTCTGCGTAGCTTTCCAAGCAGGTTGGTTTAGATTTATCTTAACAGAAGTCCATATCTATTATGGAACATCCGACAAAAACAATCCCCGACGAGTAGAAGAAATAACAAAAATAGCCACATTCCTCAAAGATCGCGCAAAAAAAGAAGGTGAAAACTATATTCTAATGGGCGATTTCAACATTTTCGACACCACAGATGCCACTATGAAAGCCCTACAAGGACAAGGATTCCACATACCCACTGCCATACAAGAAGTCAATACGGACTTAGGCAAAACCAAACACTATGACCAAATTGCCTTCAACCTCAAAATTGACAACAACATGACCGTATTCTCTGAAGGCAAACAAAAAGCAGGAACCTTTGACTTTACACAAACAATTTACACCCCAAAAGACATAGCAACATACCGCAAATATTTCAACGAAAAAACCATAAAAAATAAAACTGAAAAACAAATTGAAAGCTATTACCTCACCAACTGGCGCACCTTCCAAATATCAGATCACTTACCCCTCTGGATAGAACTTAAAATAGACTTCAGCAACCAATACCTCAAAAACATACCCACAAACAAATAACACTAATAGAACAAAATAATAGATGCCACATTGAAAAAACATAATTTAAACGCTGTTTATCTTGAAAAAACTATTCGCATAGAACAGAAGCAGAAAGACCACACAACAAACACTACATAAGTCAAATGACCTAACTGACTCAAAATATAAACTCTTTTATCTTTCGCAGGTGTTAACGAAAAATAGCGAAAATCTTATAACCTGCAACATTAACCACCAAGGATAGCAAGAGGCGTTGCTAAACGCTGATTCATAGTACTTTATTAAAGGAGACCAAAATGGTGACGGAGAAAAATCCAAAACATGAACATGATACCCCTAAAGTGTTAATAGAGTCAGCAAATAAAGTGTTTGGACCAGACTATGACCGTTATAAAAAAGACCTATACATAGGCGTCCAATTGTATGCTGCACGAGGATTTCTACGGGAAGACGAGGCAAAAAAACTAGACGCGGTCATAGATGCAATTTTTGAAAATAACGACACAATAGCAATGCTACCTTACAACACAAAATTAACCGAAACCGGCAAGGAAATACTAGCAGGAAAAGTTACAGCAGCAAGCACCCAATGGATAGAACGCCGCATTGAGTGGACCAAAAAAGAAATAGAACAAGAATACAAAAAAAGCTTCCCTCTTTTAACTAAAGAACTTCGTCAAATAAAAATGGCTGACTTTTTTGACTTAGATGAGGCTATAAACAAACAAGAAGAAACCCTAGAACGCTTAAGAACCTCACAAAACAGTGGAGCAACTACAGGACAAGGACAGGCAAAAGGACAATATTTATCTAAAAAATCAATAGCACGACGAGACGCCTTAAAACAAGCCGAAGAAGAACTTGTCGAAAACCTATTTACGTTAAACGCATTTCGAGACGAATACGAAAAAGCATGGTATGCAGAACTAAACAAAGATCCTGACGAATTTATAAAAAAAGTCAAATCACGACAAAACTCTGAGCATGAACGATATGATATAAACGCAGAACTAACCGCTTTTTACCGAAAAGCAGAGAGCGCAAATGACGCTATAAAACGCGCTGTTAAAGCCCAAAGAAACCTAAACACTCTACATAAACAAATGGATAAAATCTTTGAAGATCTAAACAAAGCACGCAAAATGATAGCAACCGCTGAAAAAGACCAAAACAACGTAAATGATACTGAGATAGCAACACAAAATACAGGTATGTTCAAATCTTTTCAGGGAATTTTTTCACACAACCAACTGCAAAAAGCCGAAAACACCCTAAAAAAAGCTCTAAACGAAAGCAAATTGTTACAAAAAAATATTGACAACGCACAAACAGAATATGAAACTGCCCTCGACGCCTGGAAAACAATCGTATACGGCACAACACAAAAAACACAAACAACATAAAATAACTAACAAGTTATTTTTTGTATTTTGGTGATTTGATTTTTCACTTTTTGACCCTTAGATTTGATGTCTGTATGGATAGTTTATACAAATAGTATAAAGATTTTTACGGTAGTTATAGAGTTGTTAACCGTAAAGGTCTTATGTTTCTTTGAAATTGTGAAGTTGTGGTATTGTTATGGAGAATGTTTGGGGCGAATTAAAGAAAATCGAGGCTGAGGCTTTGCAGATTACTTCTGACGCTCAAGACAAAGCTAAGCAAATAGTTGCTGTGTCTAAGCAGGAGGCGCAAAAGCTTGTTGAGGACAGTAAGGCTAACGCTGAGGCTGAGGCTCAAAGGCTATATGCTCAAGCGGTTGCTAAGGCTAATGTGCAACGAGAGGAGCAGCTTAGAGCTAATCAAGTGGAAATTAAAAAGCTCAAAGTAGTTGCTGAGCAGGGTATGGATCAAGCTGTTGACTTTATTGTAAAGGCAGTGCTTGAGGCAAATTAATGGTTCAAACAAAAAATTATGCTCAGGTTTTGCCTAAAATTGGTGTGGCACGAAGAGGTTTGCTTAGTGAGGTTGAAATTAAGAGTCTCTCTGAGAGTAAGAGTCTTTCAGATTTTGTTGCGCAGCTTAGAGGTAGTGACTATCAAGAGCAAATAAGCAAATTAGTTGCACCGTTTACTCCTAAAAAACTTGAACGTGTCTTTAATGAGAATCTTGTTAATACTTATCTTTTGTTGATAAAAAATTTGCCTAAAAATGTGAGACCATTTTTTGAATTGTATTTGGAGCGTTTGCAAATTGAGCATATAAAAATGCTCTTAAAGGCAACGCTTGCAAAGATGTCTTTTGAGGAAAAGTTGGCTAAAATTTATTTGTCTGTTGAGAACTATTTTCATGATTCCAGCGTTATTGAAGAGGCTGCTAAGGCATCTATAGTTTCAAATGTTGTTTCAGTTTTTAAAAGAACACCGTATTATACCAGTTTAAATGAAGGTTTAAAAAAGTATGACGAAACTGGGCATACTGTTTATTTTGACCTTTTACTTGACAGACAATATTTTGATAAATACTACAGTGTTTATAAAAAATTACCTAAAAAAGAACAACCATACGCAAAGTTTTACGCCAGCCTAAACGTTGACGGCTTCTTACTATTTACAATTCTTCGAGGAAAAACCTTAGGTTACGATCCGGACTGGCTAAAAGTTGCTCTACCTGACAATTACTTCAACATAAGCGAACACACCCTTATCTCCCTAATATACGCCATAGACTATGACGCAGCACTAAAAATCATAACAACATCAACTGAGTACAAAACATACTTCACACAAACAGGCACCCCTGAAGAAACAATATCTCATGCAGAAAAAGCCTTCAAAAACGCGTTAATACAACACGCCAAATCACGCGTATTTATAGACGTCTTCAACATAGGCGCACCCCTATCCTTTATAACCCTAAAAGAAGCAAATATCCACAATTTAACCACTGCAGCAATAAACATATACAACAATACCAAAAACTAGTTTAGTTAGTCGAAACTAAACGTGCAAAGTTTCTGCGCGTTTTGCACAGAATTTTGTTTGTAAGATAATGGAACCTGAAAGTTATATGTTACGTGTGTACACGTTGCGTTAGGGATTGTTACAAAATAATTTTTATAGTTACAAAGTGGTCATTGAAAATAGTTGCAAATGTTTGACAAAAATGACTTGCATTAACACGTATACACAGGTTTTCATAGAGAATAAACTACAATGTTACTCCCGCTAATGTCCAATTGTAAAAGTTATTTAGTTATACTCCTTAGATGGTGTTGTTTTTGTTATTGGAAACTTTTTATTTTGTTAGGTGTTTTGGTGTGAAATAGTGTAGAGTAGGGGTCTTTACCCGCGTTTGTAATCTAAACATTAACGTCTGTGTTATCTAACTATTTAGGGGACATAAACGCAAGAGACAGTTGGATAGTGATGTTGTTTCAAAGTCATGTTTATCTGTTATGTGTTTTGTTAATGCCTGAATTTTGCGTGTTTTTGTACTATACAGCCATTTGTATTAATTTCAATGTATATTTGCATACAGCATTTTTAATTAAAATATATTTCACAGTAAACATTATTTTTTGCAACTCACATTTTTGTCGTATAACATAATTGTACTATACCTCACAAGCAAAAATTAATGATACAGTTGCTACATAAGAAACAAATGCTTACACATAAAAAATAACCGTAATGAAGTATAATAAACAACATGTGTGGCAATAATGTGAACATTTTTCAACCACGTATATTACAATTTTGACGAAAATTCAGGTTAATGGATGATGTTGTGTGTTATAGGATATTGTTGAAACTGTCATATCAGAAATAGTTTTTAGGAGCAATAGCATTATAATATTGGGAAATCATGTATGTGTACTAATATTAAAACACGTGAGTATAAATCAAATATTTTTTATTCAAACCCCTTAACTCTGATGTTACATAATTCTTCTCAAATTCACTCTATACCAGCAGAATTTGCTGAAAATTTTTCGAGGCCTTCCTATGTCTGTTAGCACGGAAACTGAACTTTACAATGAAATTGCTAAAGCAGCAACAAACATTTCTACAGTTATCACTCTTGAAAAAGACATCCAACTCACAGACACATTAAACATTTCTGCAAACAAACATATCACACTAACAAGTGCAGAAAGCAGTCACAACATGTTCAAACTAGTAGGTGCACAAAACAAAGCAACAATCAACATTTTAAACAACGCCATATTGACACTTAAAAACATCATCATAACACATCAAAACGGAACCTCAGGCTGTGGCGTAGCTGTACAAACTGGAGGAATACTAACCCTGCAAAGTGGCATAATTTCCGGTAACAACTATGGCGGCGTACGCAACTATGGCACCTTTAACATGAACAACGGCGAAATCTCTAACAACATTTCCACAGTAACAAAGAGCTATGTTGGCAGCGGAGTACATAACTGCGGCACCTTTAACATGTACGCAGGACAAATTTACAAAAACACCGCAATATATGGCGCCGGCATATACAATAAAGGTTCATTTACTATGCATAATGGCGAAATTTTCGAAAACACAACAGCTTTAACTCAATGGTGGGCTTTAAGAAAATCACCCTATGACGGAGGTGGAGTATGCAATGTTGGATTGTTTACGATGTATGGAGGCCAAATTTATAAAAATAAAGCTGAATATGGCGCTGGTATACATAACAAAACCATTTTTAGCATACTAAATAGCATCTGTGCGATTTCGAGTAATACTGCAACAAGAGATGGCGGAGGCATACATAACATAGGCCGTCTTAATGTGCATAATGGCCTAATTTCAAACAATACAGCTATGCAAGGCGGTGGAGTGTTTGATAATGGATCTGCCTTTAGTTTGTATGACGGTGCAATTTCAGGTAACACTGCAACTGTTAGCGGAGGAGGAGTATTCAATAATGGAGGTTGCTTTAGTTTATTTGGTGGAACCATTTCAGGTAACAGAGCTTATGTGGGTGGTGGCGGTGTACAAAACAACGGCTACATATTTAATATCTCTGGAGGGGCAATTTCAGATAACACTGCTAATTATGGCGGCGGCATATTTAGTGACTGCGGTTATAACAAGTTTAGCATGACAAAGGGCGTAATTTCAGGCAACGTTGCAACAAGTGATGGAGGTGGAGTATTTTTATGTGACAATGTTAACTTTGCAATGTTAGGCGGTACTATTTCAGACAACACATCTAACAAAAATGGCGGAGGTATATATAGCAATAAAGGCGTTTTTAGCCTGTCAGGCGGGGCAATCCTTGGTAACATCGTTACAGGAGCGGGAAAAGGTGGTGGCATATACAACTATTATGGCAAATTTACTTTATCCTCTAATGGCGCAATTTCAGGTAATACATCAGGTAACGGTGGTGGCGTATACAATGTTGGAGGCAATTTTACAATGTCGGGGGGTATCATTTCAAATAACACATCCACAGGAGATGGAGGGGGCGTTTTCAACTATAATTATGGAAAGTTTAACATGTCTGGCGGGGAAATTTCAGGCAACAAATCAGACTGGTATGGCGGTGGAGTAACTAATTGGTATAGCGCTTTTAACGTGTCGGGCGGCACCATTTCAAACAACACAGCTAGACTTGATGGCGGCGGCATATACGCCAACAGTGGCATATACAGTAATCTGTATGGCAATTCAACTTTGTCAGGCGGTACTATATCAAACAATACTGCGCGAAATGGCGGCGGCATAGACTATAGTGGTGATTACTTTAGTATGTCTGGTGGCACCATTTCAGGCAACACCTCTATTATGCATGGCGGCGGCGTAGATAACCACTATGGCAATTTTACTTTGTCTGCTGGAGAAATTTCAGGCAACAAAGCACTCTACGGTGGTGGAATAACTAATAATTGTGGCAACTTTAACATGCTTGGTGGCGTAATTTCAGGTAATACATCCATGAAGTATGGTGGTGGCATATACAATATTGATGAGACAAATTATATCGGCATTTTTAATATGCAAAATGGTAGAATCTTTGGCAACACAGCAATAGATGGCGGCGGCGTACATTTTGAAAACGGTTTTAAAGGCTCTGCAAAAATATTGGGTG
>WQSY01000045.1 GCA_009787585.1 Candidatus Bathycorpusculum sp.
CTCCATTCTTTATCAGTTAAATCAGTATCATATCTCAAGTAGCTAACCTCAACAAAATAGACATGCTGATAGTTAAAAACTTATTGAATACAGGTTCTCAGACACCAACTCTTTACTAAACACCCTCTGCGCAGATGACAAAGATTCTGCCTTAACACCTTTCTCACCCCTACCCAGACTCTTACGTTTAAAAGGAACCACAAAATCAAGCAAAGAAAACTCTTCATTTACACCCTTACACCCAAATCACCCTTCCTACGAACCTACTTTGGTAAACAAGGATAACTATACTTAAACAAACAATAATCATACACACTTCCACTAACATGCAAAGACTTGTGCACAATAACACCCTTAACATACACAGACAACTGAGTCTTAACAGTATGCTTCTTCTTTTTGCCACTGTAATGAGTCTTTTGTTTCTTCTTATTTTTAGGCCGTGGAATCTCTTGCTCTGTTACATCTATAAAAACACTAAGTCCAGGCAGTACTGCTTCAATTTCCTCTATGGTTTGTAGACGTTTAACTTTGTTGTGAATTTTCTTTGGAATGGACAGGGTTTCTGTTAGGTGGGTTCGAGTTTGTGTATGTCTTTTAGTACGTTGCTTTGGTCTAGGTCGAAGAGAAAACCGGTTAGGGTGGAGGTTATGTAGAGTCTGTAGTAGGTGAGAAACATTAAGAGTCTGTTTTGGAGTGATAGTTTGAAGGGGTGTCCTGCGTCTGTTTTGTGTTTTCTGTTTTCTTTTTGGTGTCTTTGTTTTTCGTGTGTTTTGTAGTTGGTGTTTATTTTGTGGTGGATTGTGTCGAATTTTTTGATTTCAAGCTCAGTTAGTGTTTGGAATAGTGTTGGTCTTTTTATTAGTTGGTTGTGGTTAGCATGTTTGTTTTCCTGATTTGTTTGTTGGTTTTAAGTAAGAAAAACTTGTTTAATAACGGCGGCTATTGTCAGTTAATATGTTGTGAACAGACAAATGGTGGTGTTGCATTATTTTTGGTAAAAACTCTGTCTTAATCTTCTATCATTTGGCATAAATAAGTAAATTACGCCTAAGGTCTATAATAGTTATTTATTTTTGATGTGTGTTAAAACTTGGTAAGGTGAAAGTTAATTTGAATTGGACGATGTTGTTTACCCTTTTTGTGTCTTAACAGGCATCATTTGTTGAATTAATGGGGGTGAGTATAGTTGGTGGGGGCAAAAAAGGCGAGTGGGGGCGGGTATGGGCAGGGTTGGTTTGGATGGTGGTTAGCATTTAAATATTTGAACGTGTATGTAACCTCGTTCTGTTAAGAACTCTTTGCCTGTTTGGTAGCTTGTCGGCTTTAAGACGTTTCCCCTCTAGCGGGAAACCACGGGAAACAACAATTTTACCCTCAGTGCAAACTCTACTTATCACCAAACCCACTAAAAACCCCAAACGGGAAACCCTCAAAAACAACTCATTTAACTAAATGCCATAAGGAGAGACCATCCAAACAACAAACAAAACAACATAAACACCTTATTTAATTAAAAAAGCACAAAATAACCATTAAAAAAGCAGAAAAATAAAGCGAGACGGGAAACAAAAAGGGTCAACACGGGAAACAAGCGGGAAACACACAACACAACACGGGAAACAACAAAAACCAACTCTTTTAACCAAAAACCCACAAAAAATTAGCCAAACAACAAACAAAACCATAATTGTGCCCCTACAACACACACATTTATCAAATTTAAGCAGAAAAAACCGCTAAAACACCACTATTTGCCAGAAACATAATGGGAAACCACAACCAAATAAAAAACAAACCTCTACACACCAGTTATTTGATTAAAAAAGCACAAATTAACCATTATTAAAACGGGAAAAACTGTTAAGTCCACTTACTCGCCCCCACTATATACATTAATTTTATATATTTTTTTTGTTTCCCCTCTTTTTTAAGTCCACTTACTTTTGTTGTGATTTGTTGTTGGTTGATGGTGTGTACCGTTTTTGACTTGTCAAAGAGTAAACGTTTTTGCTGTTGGATCATAGCCGACAAGATCGTCGATAATTCTAACTAAAGGCTTGAGTTGTCATCGGTTGAAATCGAAGCAATTGTTACCCACGAGATGGACCGCAGTCTTGTAGCACCAAAAAGCAGTATGAGTAAAATCTGTTTGCGGATATTTTTGTTACATCCTCAGCTCTACCATAATTACTCTTTGATAACATCGGCTTTTTACATTCCGACCAGTTTGGATTGAATATCAACTGTGCACGTTTTTTCGATCCACTTTTGAGGTACCATGGTAAATGTGTTCTGTCTCGTAACTCTTCTAACCCCGTCGAATTCGACGGGGTTAAAATTTGGTGAGTGTTCGCGTTTAGAGAGATGACATCATTTCATAATTTTGTTGGTTCCAATACTTCTCTATGCTGGACATTCCACGCATTTTATCCGATTTTTGCCAGTTTACTGTATTGCGGAAACCCTAACACCAATATTTCTCTCTATAAGTGAAAACTATTTTTTTTCTAGCTCTTTTTTTGTGGGCTCAGTTGAAAAATTTCTGTTTGTAGAAACTCTTTAAGTTTATTGAGAATTATAATGGTTGATCGTGGCTCAATCTTTCTGTGTAAAAATCGATGTGAGTATTTTTGACTGATTTTGCTTAAATCTTCATACATTTCTATAAAATCGGATGTCTCATTAAAATTTGAAAAACATCTCTTAAATATGAATGAGAGTTTCTCATTATCAATGTTATGGTTTGTTTCGATGTTTATGTAGTATACATAATCTTTCCCGTAATAGTGGTGATTTGTCCGCCTGGGCAAAGTGTCCAATCTAGCGAAATGTCCTGCCGCTATATCTTCGCCTCTGCCCACAGATTTCAGCATATCAGCCTCTTCAGCAAAACGATACTTCTTCATACAGGAAAGAACTTCTTGAAGGACATCTAAAAGCACAGTTTTATTTTGATTGTTTACTAGTCTTATAGCCGTTTGCTCTGATGTACTTGCCAGTAAAATAAGGGAAACAGTGGCAAGTTTCTCTCGCCAATCTAGCTGAGTGTCTTCAGTTTTATTGAATTTTTTATCAGATAATATTAAAAAATCCTTATATTGTTGTTCAAATGAAATACTTGAATTTAATTGTATGCAGGTGGCAATTCCAGTCAGAGATAACGCGTATTTCTCATCATGTTCACAACAAATGCTCTGGATTAGACCTTTTTCTAATAGAGCTTCACTGTTGGCAGGATTTAACCAAAGAGCACTTGAAGAAAAAACTTTTGAACGAGTGTTTCCATTCATTTTGATGAGTTCTAATATGATCCTTGTTTCATCTTTTTTTATATCTATGTTTTTACTTTTTTTTGTTTTATAAACAGTTTTTGAATACTTTTCAAGAAATAGTTCATAAAGTTTTAAAAGTTCAGAGTTAATGTTTATTTGTTCCATTGTTACCATTCTCTAACTTCAACGATATTGGGTGATGGTCCATGTGTTGGGCGTACTAATATCGCTAATACGAGTGAACCGTCATGTAATCTTTCTTTTAACATGTTCTTTACTTTTTGGAGATTTTCTGGGTCAAGATCAGCAATTTCGTCAATTAGAACAATTTTTTTTCTGATGGTGTTCATCTTTTTGAAACTGCCTGTAAGAGCCGTTATTTTGCTCTGACCTTGTGATAATTGATCGATTGGTATTTTTCGATCTTCAGACGTTGTAAAAATGCTATTTTCAATGTCAAAATATTGTATATTATGAAACTTGTAGTCATAAGCAACAGGTTCAAATTGATTGCCTAGATACTCGCCAATACTCTTAACAAAAATCTGGTAGTCTTTTAAACTAAACCCTTGATTATTTCCAATTTTATCAAATTCTTTCCTTGTTTCTGTTGGGTCTTGTAGTATTTGACTCCAATTATATGTTTTTTCTTTTAAATTTGTCATTCTCTCATACAAAATGTTTATTTTTTCTTCATGTTCTTCGTGCATCGGTCTTTTATTGCTGCTTTCAAGTTCTCTACACCTTTCACTATCTGCTTTCAATTTTTTATTTATCTCAATGTCTCTATCGATATCTCTGATTCTTTTTTCAACAGAAGTAATGTCGCCATCAACATCATTTAGTTCTTTTTGGCGTTCAAGTAACTGAGAACGAGACATTTTTAAGGCATCTTGGAGTGCAATATATTTTGTTTCGGCTGTTGCTAACTGTTCATTTAATTCATGAAGCCGTTTAAGGTCTTCGTTTTTTTCTGCAAGTTTCTCTATTTTCGAGTTTGCCGCTTCTTTTTTACCTACTAGGTCCTTTCTATCCTTTACTGCGTTATCTAATGCGTCTGTTAAGCTAAGAACGCGGTTGGTGGCGGCTTTTGCTTTTATTCTGTATAACTCTTTTTTCGCATCACTTACTGGTAGGTTGACTATTGGAATTAAATCTGATTCTTGATAACGGTTGAACAATGTTATCATTTCCTCAACCATTTTGAGTTGTATGTCTTCTTTGTCTTTTTCAGGCGCGATACTGCGTTTTAATTGGTTAAATTCTGTGTAATCGTTATCCAAAAGTTTTTGAGCATTTATGTTTTGATTATATGTTGTTAAAGTCTTACAAGTAGTTCTGATTCGTTCATTAACTGTTTTTATGTCTTTCTCAATATTTCGCAAAGTATAATTTTCTCGAGTAAGTTTTATACTTATATTTGAATCAGTTATTTTTTCTAGGTCAGACACCTTTCTTTTGAGTTTTTCGTATGTATCTTTAATTTGTTTTTCATCCTCATGAAGTTTTAGCTTGTTGATAACCTCAGCTTTGTGCTGAAGTTTAGTTAACAATTTTTTTTGTTCTTCCTGTTTATTTTGTGCATCACTTATTGCCTGTTCATAGGCTGATATGTCGGTTGTAAGGTCTTTTTGTCTTCCTTCAATTTTTCTATATTCTAAAATATTTTGAATAATTTTAAATAACCCATCATGAAGGGCACCGATATTTTTTTCCATTTCCAAAAAATATTTTCTTAATTTTCCTAAACTAGAATTTATAACTTTGGTTGGATCATCTTCAGTTAAAAAAATCACTTCAAACCGTTTGGTTATTTCTTCGCTTGCGACTTGTCTTGTATTCAACCAAAATTTAGTTTTTTGGCCTGTTTCTCTTTGTATTTTTAAGTCAATATTTTCTGGTTCATTGCAATGAATTCTAAAAAGATATTCAAGTGAAGCATTATTGTCTAACGCATCTAATTTTTTCTTTAAAGTTGGTTGTTTATTTTTTAATTCTTTTTCTTGGTCTAGATATCCTAAGGCTAGTGCTAAACAATTGAGTAATGTTGTTTTGCCAGACCCGTTTTGTCCTTCAATTTCCACTAAATTTGAGTCAATGCATGGTGCTATGCTTTTTGGCGGGAACGAAAATGGTGGATCATCTGCTCGATGATATTCCGGTTCCTTGTAAGTCATTTTGAATTCGAACAAGTGTTATCATCCTGTACAAGCAAAGCTATTTTTTCATCAATAGATATTTCATCGTTTATTATAATGTCCAGTAATTTTATATCTTCAGTGGAAATTAATTTTTTCAATAGTTCTTCAGCATATATTTTTCTTGTCATGTTTTTACACCGTTTAGTGGCAAAGTAAATTTAACAAAATTTATTTGAGGGACTGCAAATGAAGAAATCAACGCATAACCATTGTCGAGAGATGTTAATTCAATTGATGAATTCTTTACATCGAATTTCCTGCTTATGGCACCTAGAGAGCGGAAAAAAATTCTAGTATTGACTATCGAGGTAAGTCCATTTGGGAGATCTTCAGGATTTTGAGATGCAAAAATTACACCAATTTTTTCTGATCTTCCCATCCTTGCAATTGCGCTAAGTTCTTCCAGTGCTTTCTCAGAGGCGTTTGAAACATAAAATTGATGAACCTCATCAATTACTATTAATATTGGTACATCGGCGTATTGTCCTTTTGTTGCTTTGGCATCATATATTTTAGAAAGAAGATGACGCAGAAGAATTGCTCCAAACAGGGTAGTATTTTTATCGGACAGGTCAATAACTGAAAGTTTCCCTGGAATCATAATGCTGTCTTCTTTAATAGGAATGCAATTAGTGCCCTCTGGATTATCAAAAAAGTCAATTGCTGTCTCGAGTGATCGTATGATAGAACTACAAGTTCCTGGATGTAGCGGTATTTCACTTTCTTCTTGTGCTTGAGATAATTTAGGGAAAATGTATCCGTTTTCTTTCGTTCCTTTTTGTCTAAACCACTCTATAAAATTCTTGAAGGTATACTCTTGGTGGCCTTTTTCTTTCCAATATCTGAAAACATCTGGGAGTGCTTCAGCGGCCCGATCGGTAACATTTTGAAGAATACCTAGCAATGCATTAGGTTCCAAATCTCTTGTTCTCAACGTGATTGAGAATACATTTTCACGGTTAACCCCCTCTTTATGTCTTTGAGCATGTGCTGGAACATATATGCTAAATGAGGGTTTATCCGTAGCCGTATAACCTAATGTGTTCCACTCTTCCTGTATTTGGTCTCTTAATTTTATGTCTGTTATATTTGTTGGTTGATCCATTATCAAGAGGTCGATTGCTTTTACATTAATAGCCAAAACAGCACCTTGCTCGTGTTTTAAGAATTGCTCAATCAAAAATTTCATCGCCACGGTCTTTCCTGAGCCAGTTTGGCCAGATATCATTGTTTGTAAATATAATGAGTCGAAAGGTATGTTGGCATAAATTAGTTTACTAGAATCGTCTTTAAGAATTGAGTTCTGTCTAAGGAAACTAGTTGCTAAGAAAACGGGAAAGCCATCTTTTGAAGTGAAAATCTCGTTAATTTCTTCTTGTGTTGTTCTTCTTGCGGTTGCATTTGGTTTAACAAAGTTAAACATACCGTCTTTTCGTAGAGGAAATTGTCGTATTTCTTTGGCCAGCAGTATGTTTTTACATTCTTGATCTTGATTTAAAATTGGCAGATCAGCATCTACTATCAGGGGTGAAGGCTCAAAAAGTGATTTTTGATAAGATTTTTCGACTAGCAAAATATGTTTTATTTCATTTTCATCGATTACCGTAAGATAGGATCCAACTGGTAATATGGCATCAACTTTTTTTGATGACACCAATTTTATGAGATCATTTTCAGCTCCAGAGACTATCCACATTTTTAATCACCCAAACCTCACCTGATTTATTGTTGGTTTAAAGCCTAAACGACTTAATAAAGTTGGAATATTTAACACTTTTAACCCCTCACGAGCGTATTTTTCTGCAATTGCAATTGGCCTTACCTGAGGATTAGAGCGCTCCCCTTGTACAATGTATAGATAGGCCAAAAGATTCATTAATTTAGGCATTAAAACCTGATATTTCAAATATGTCTGTGTATGCATTTCTACTCTTTCAGAAAACCCGTAAAGAGCTTTCATATAAGTAAAAACTTTAGTGTGCTTATCAACATACGCGTCTGTGTATTTGAAGAACGAGGATCTACTGCAGTCTGAAAGCGAACAAGCAGACCAATGAAAGTCACTGTTAAATTCAGAACAGAGTTTTTCATTATTATCTATAACAAGGCGGCTATCTGAGTTTTTAACAAAGTATAGCGGGATACAATTATTTGAACGTAATTTTTCATCCATTTCTTCGATATAAGTTGATGCATTGCCGCCAATAAGAGGGCCATCAATTAAAACTATTGAATGTGGTTCTACAGAGTTCAAAATTGACTCTGTTTTTGCGTTTATCATTATTCGATTTCGTTCTTCTGCTATGTTTTCAGTAAATCGTATATCATCATTCGGTATGTTGCGAAATTTTTTCATACCTGTTAAAAAATAAGGGAGAACAGAAAGATTGAAGGCATATTGTTGCTCTTCCAACTTTATTGTGGATGAACTACAAAACAAGAGTTCGCCCTCTAAAGCTCGATAGCTTTGAATACTTTCGTCATAGGCGTAAATATTCCAATCATGCAAAAGCTCATGTTCATGAGGATTTAAAGAATATGCACCATTTAAGTCTTCCAAAGAACTCATTGTGGCACTCATGTAAAAATCCTGTGATCGTAATGTTACTTCAGAAGGACAAAAGGAAACAAACTTTGTTGCATTCTTATTTATATTCTCTAATCTGAGGCGTACTTTACTTAAGTTCAGCTTACTCCGCAAGTGGTTTACCATGTTTAAAGTATTCTGTTTCAGTATTTAAGACTTGCAGAAATAGTGTCTATGATTATCTAACTGACTACGCATATGCATGTTGTGCTACTTTTATTTCCTCTACTATATGTACACGACAGCATAATAGTGTCCTTTTTAGTTTTACATAACAATAAGTCTAATGTTTATATCTATTAAATGTGACTACTTCCTCTGTGAATGCTTCAAAAAGTGTTCTGTCGCAGAAATAAGAGATATCGCCCATGAGCAACCAAAAATATGAGTACAGGCAATTTAAAGTCACAGAATTGCTTTTGAATCCAGAGAATCCTCGGTTTAATCCAATGAAACATCAAACGGAAATTATTTCTGCAATGATTGAAGATCAACAATTAAAATTGGTTACGCTTGCCGAACATATTCTTGAATATGGGTTAAACCCTGTAGACATTATTCTTATTGAGCGGTATGGCGAACAGTGGCTTGTTCGTGAGGGAAACCGACGCATTACAGCATTAAAACTATTGAACAATCCTGATTTAGTTTCAGATAACTATCCTAAAATTAAAAAGAAATTTTATGAACTGAATAAACGCTTATATAACGCACTTATTGAAAACATCACATGTGTTATCATGGAAGATAAAGCGACAATTGATGAATGGGTTCGTCTTAAACATACAGGAGAAAACGATGGTGCAGGAACAGTCAATTGGAATAGCCAGCAAAGCAGTCGATTTAATTCACAAACGAGTGGCAATGCTGATCTCTATATGACATTTCTTGATGAACTCAAAACACTTGACGCTATCCCTAAAGAATACAAGGATCACTTTGTCAATATAAGAAAAACTAATTTTGACCGTTTACTGAGCGACCCGGATGTGCGAAAACTTTTTAATGTATCAAATAAGTCTGGGCGTTTCTCTTTTACTGGTGATATGCCTCAATATTTTCTTATTGCTTTACAAGATTTAATATTTAATAATCTAAGTGTGGGAAAAATCTATACTAAATATGATCGAAAAAAATACATTGATGAACTGCAGGAAAGAGCCAACCAAGAATCATCATTTAAGAGTGCTACATATAAGTTAGATGACGAAATATGTAATAGTACCAATATATTGGGAGGTAAAAGTATACAAGGTGTAACAGTTGATGAAAATAGTTTTAACAGCAATATCACTCCAACTTTTACAACTTTCCCAAAGGGTCATAGAAGTTATCCCACTGAACGCAAAACACTCATACCACAACCACATACTCTGTCAATATCTCAACCAAGAATCCTTAAAATATATAGAGAGTTAAAAACTCTTGACATTAATACATATCCAAATGCAGTAGCCTCACTTTTTAGAACTTTTATTGAGTTGAGTGTGGATTACTATATACTCAAACACAATAACATCATTACAAATACAGATGAAGACTCTAAATTATTTAAAAAAATTGAAGCCATTACAACATACTTTGCGAATAATAAGATTGCGAAAGAACCCGTATTACGAATAGCAAGACAAATGTCAAGTAATCAATCACAAAATCATTCCCTAAAAACTTTTCATTCCTATGTTCACAACATGCGCGGTACACCAATCTCTGCTGATCTAAAGACTGCATGGGATGATTTGTGGCCATTTACTGAAAAAATATGGTCAACTATGGAGCTATAAGTTTGATACACCCCTCACCATTACGTTATCCAGGTGGTAAAAAAAAGCTAGCAAATTTCATCACTCAAGCAATAATAGAAAATAATATTCAAGGAGGTACATACATTGAACCATTTGCAGGTGGTGCAAGTGTAGCTTTACAATTACTTTTTATGGAGCATGTAAACAACATCATCATCAATGACATTGACAAATCAATTTATTCATTTTGGTATTCTGTACTACATAAAACCGATGAACTGTGTGAGCTGATCTCAGATACTCCAATAACGATTGAAGAATGGAAAAAACAAAAGACAATTCAAATAAATAAAGAAAAAACAGATGAGCTGATATTAGGCTTCTCTACTTTTTTTCTCAACCGCACTAACCGTTCAGGTATTATTACTGGGGGTGCTATCGGTGGAAGAGAGCAAACGGGAAAATGGAAAATTGATGTCAGGTTTAACAAAGACGACCTCATAAAGAGAATTCGAAAAATTGCATTGTATACCAGTAGAATTCAATTGTATAACAAAGATGCCATTGATTTCATTAATAATATCCGCTCGCAGTTGAATGATCGTACTTTAATATATTTTGATCCACCATATTACACTCAAGGTGCTTCGTTATATGCTAACCATTACACACATGTAGATCATGAGACGCTATCACGATTTATTCAAGAGTTAAAGTGTAAATGGATTTTAACATACGATTACACACATAAAATTATTGAAATGTATCCAAATGTAGAAAGAAGATTGTTAATTTTAGGATATACTGTTGCAAAAAAAGTTAAAAGCCTTGAAATGATTGCTTTCTGTGATAATTTTATCATACCTGAAGGAAAATATTCTTCTGTACTTATAGAGCCAGAACACATGCTTACAGGGGTCACATACGCTGTGAAAAATGTTTATTAAGCGTAAGTACGCTTACTTTTTGTGATTGGTATGAATCCTCAAAATCAGGATGTGATTTTGGGGATGGGCTCTGTACTCAAACAGTGTAATCCCGCTCGAGGCTCCACCATCCTGTGGAAGAAGCCTATCCACAAATGAGTAAGTTGAATCCGGCTTTTAAACTCCCAAAAAACAGTAAGAACAGGACAACAAAAACTTCCTCAGTTATTGATGAGCCAATTCATGACTACGAAATTTGGCTCTTTCGTTTCCGTCGCAACCTAAAAACCGTACACAACGGCGAGGTAGCACTACTACATTGACAAAGTTATAATTAAGGGCAGACAATAACAGTTAGACGTAATCAAACCTAAAATCTAACTTTGACAATGCACTATTGGTTTGGAGTATTTGTGTGTTTTGCCAAAGAAGACGGAGGAGATTCAGGAGATTTTTCTGATCTACTTAAAATTCCATAGGGGCAACTTTGAAAAGTTACGGTTAATAATTATTGTCAACGTTGCATGTTAGCGTTTATAGATAACAAGAATTGTAAAAAGCAGACATCATTCAGAGTTGGATTGTGGAGATTGGGTAACTGTGCGTCGTTTTCTGAAGAGTATAAACACGTGACCACGTACCTCAACTAGAGCGGCTTCTGTTTGTGTTGCTGTTTGTGTTGCTATGCTTTGTGCTGTGTTGTCATCTGTTAGGGCTGCTGGGAGAATTCGGATTTTTACCATTTTGTTTTTTTGTAGTTGCTTTTCGACTTCAGCTGCTAGCTGTGGAGTTAGACCTTCTTTACCAATCCACACTGTTGGATTTTCGTCTTTTAGCACGTGTCGAACATGTTGTTTCATGCGGGTTGTAATGGGTTTACTCAATTTTTGCATTTTCCTTTTTCTTTCTAATTAGTATACGTAAATGATAACCGCAGTTTAAACATGTTACTACTACATGCGGTTCTCTTTTTTGTTGAATACGTGCACGGCAGTTAAAGCCAGAAATAAGTAGAGTATTACAGTGTTTACAGATGCGCCGTTTGTATTTGGGGGGCAGAGGGAATCGGGCAGACATTGCGACTTTCTGGGCAGTTTTTATGTACTCTACGGCCAATTGAGGATTAATTTTAACTATGGATTCTGCTTGGGTAAATAGTGTGTTTACGCGTTGCTCAGCAATTTGTTTTACACTTAACGGTTTAACGGTGTTTTTCACGAATTATCGCTCTGTTAACTGTTGACGTATATTTGCCACACTTAAACATAACGCTAATTGTCCTCATTAATAGAGTTACAGAATAACTTTTAACCAAGGCTATACGAAAATTACATAGAAACAGATCATTTTATTTGAGAGACACTACTGTTTATCATTAAACTATTTTTTAACACATAATAGAGAGAGTGAAATAAAAAAGTAGGTTTAATTGAACGGGTAGGCTCAACAAAAAGTGGGCACTTGCAGTAAACAGTAAACGTACAGTTAGGATTTGTCACGAAATAATTTGACCATTTTTATCAGATAAATCACGAAGTGCACCATGAGTATGATCAAATTATTTAATACCAGTTCCATAGTGTCATGGAAGACTGCAGCATCGGCTACGCCGATGCGGGAAAACCACAAAAACACAAAATGTTTTCATGAGATAGCGCATCATCGACTGCAGTCGATGCTGGAAGAAACACGAAAACATATTAGACAAGTTGTGTATGCTCTATTTTAGGTTTGAAGGAGAAGGCCGAGTAGTATTCTTGGTGTCTTTAAACCCGATTTGAGAAACTGTGCCTACATTCTCGGGTAGACTGGAAGAATGGAGCTTTGAGCCCGAATGGAAAATTTAACCCAAATAGAGAAAGTTGAATCCAAACCTCTCTGAAAGATGGAAAAAAATCCGGGTTGGTGGTGATAGTTTTAGTGGATGTTTTTGATGATGTATGTGAGTTTGGTGTTTATGCGAATTTTTTGAGTTAAAAAGTATGTTATGGATATAGTGCGAGACGACTGGACGCTTTCATGGAAAACGTTAACAATAAAAAAAGAGAAAGAGATAGGTTTTTGCTCTTTATTTTTCAGTAGATAAGTCTTGCATCTGTTGCTTAGCAGTTTCTTTTGTACGTTTGAAAATTAAGGCTATAGCTATAAGCTCCACTATGAATATTATAGCGTTTACAACAGTCCATTTGTCCACCATACCCATGATAAGACGTAAGTCCTCTGTTAACAAGAATACAATAACGCCTACAATAGCCAGTGCAATCGCGGTAAATAGCCATGTTTTTCGATTCTGCCACTTTCGCCTTTCCTGCTCATCAACTTGCTCTGCCGCACGTTGGTTCTGACTGTTTAATTGTTTACGTTGTTTTTGTCTCTGCGGCAGTAACACCCGAACAGACGCAATGATTGCCAATATTATACCCACTATGCTTAGCACCAAATTCACAAGCGACCAATACTGTTGAGAACCACCATTAACTGGAGGAAAACCAGTTGGAGTAGGCGTCAAAGTAGGCATTGGAGTTACAGACGGAGAAGGCATTGGAGTTACAGACGGAGAAGGCATTGGAGTTACAGACGGAGAAGGCATTGGAGTTACAGACGGAGAAGGCATTGGAGTTGGAGTTGTTGTGTCTTGTGTCCATTGTGCTGTATATATTGCATCGCCTGTTACTGTTGCAGATGGAACGGGTAACCAGCCAGCAAACTTCCAACCAGCCTCACCTGTAACGGTGGGAGCAGCAGGCGTAACATCACCAAAAGAAAGACCACTTGTAACCTGTGCAATAAACGTGCCATGAACACCAGGACGATACTCCACAGTGTAAAACACTTTCTCCCACACAGCATACAAAGTCACATCACCATCAATGTAAAATGTAGAGCCAGCCACATAAGACGCTACACTAGCAGCACGGTTTGTAGACCAACCAAGAAACACATAACCAGCCCTAGTTAGACTACCTTGACCAAGCACAACAACACGCTCACCATCAAGATACGGACTAAAACCATCCACAGGAGCATAACCACCAGTATTGCCATTACCAACATACACCACCACAAAATAGTCACCATCCACCTCCGGCTCTGAAACGTCTGGGGTACCATTATTATTACGATCATAACCCCAAACAGCAAACACTGTAACATCGGTACCATTAACAATAACAAAAGACTCCAACCCAGGCAAAGAACT
>WQSY01000046.1 GCA_009787585.1 Candidatus Bathycorpusculum sp.
GATTATGAAATCTTGACAACATCAGAAGAAGCTATGATAATGATAGCGCACTCAACAACCCTGCTCAGGAGGCTCTGCTGTTGAATACAGGTTCTTAGACTGTTTTATGTGTTAACATTTTAAAAGTGTGGTAACACATAAAACATTTTCGCAAGTTTTAGTTGTCACCCACCTATTTCGTCAAAAAGTTTGAGTAAAAGCTCTGCGACTTTTTCACCTAATTCTGTTTTTAGGTAATATTTTTTTAGTGGGTCTATACGCCCGCTTTTAGCTAGCCCCAAATTTTCAATTTCAATCATCCGGGCTCTAAAGGTGCCGTCGCTTATTGTGAGTTTGTTTTCTGTCATAAACTCCTTAGCGTCTTTCCATTTTCCTTTATCCATGTATAGTAATAGGAGACAGTCAATTGTGTGGTCTTTTTCTAGAACCGTTTTAATTGCTGCTAGTTTGGGGTTTTTTAGAATTCTCTTTGTCTTCTCCTCAATTTCCATATTTGCCATGTCTTTCCTTTCACGACCTGCTTCTAACATATATTCCTACAATTGATTTAAATATTGTATTTCGGTTTGTGATATGTGGTTGAAGAAGTTTTATTTGCTAAAAACATGTTATTGCCTTATTTATTAATGTATGAATAAACAGTGAAATACTATCTATAACAAATATAACATAACCATACTTCTTTTTAATCATTTAACAAATATTTCAAAACACAACACTTTTTATGACAAACACGTTTATCCAACGTGAGGAACACCCTTGACAGACCCCCTAATCACATATGAAGCACCAACATGGAACCAAATCCACAAAATGTTACTATCACAGTCAGAAAAAATATGCCAAACACCATACAAACCAGACATCATAGTCGCCATAGCCCAAGGCGGCACAATCCCTATGCGCATCCTAACAGACATCCTCAACCCTCCACAAACAACCACCATCCAAATTGAACTCTACACCTCCATAGCCCACCCAAACACTCAACCCACACTAAAACAGCCCCTAACAGTACCCGTAAACGACAAAAAAATCCTTTTAGTCGATGACATTTCTGACTCAGGACAAACTCTAAACCTCGCAAAACAACATTTAACTGAAAAAGGCGCTACCGAAATAAAAACCGCTACACTATACGCCAAACCAACAACCCAAACACCACCAAATTATGCCGAAAAGACTACTACCAACTGGGTAGTCTTTCCATGGGAAATCAAAGAAACCCTCCAAAACATCCTAAAAAAACACAAAAAAGACGACATTCCCGCTATAAATAACGAATTTACCAAACTAATAAAAGCAGGCATGCCTAACCATCTTCTCAAACATGTCCTTAAAACTTTACCGGAGCTCTAACTGTGCTACACTTTTTTGAAGAATTTAATTTCTACGCTGAAATTACCGGATTTAAGGAAATTTGTGCTGAACAGGCAACCACATACCTTAAAGATATCCGCAAAACTGAGCCACAAAATGTTTGGCTCCAATTCTTTAACTCTAACCTGATAGCTACCTCTGAACACCTATACTTTGCTGTCATAAACGCGCTCAACGCTTTTAGAAACAATACAACTCTTTCAAAAAGCTTAGCCATGGAAACTCTACTATACGCTTCTGCACAACATCAAATACAGAAGGCCATTCAAACAATTGGTTTAACCTCTGATATGCCAAATATGGCAGTAGCAATAATCAGCACCGACTCTCAACAGATTAGAACAGTTCTTAACGATTTATCTCGCATTCTGCACGCTGACCCATGCGATGCTGTTTTGGATTTAACAATAAAAAAAACCTGCAAAATTCAAGATACCTTTCAAATAACCCCACAAATGATTGAGGTAGCAACAAAAAACAAAGATACAGATTTAGCTCTTATACATTTAGTAATTGAAAAAATTGCTTTGCTATCTACAAAAATCTAAAGCATTTTTTCTTTCATAACTGATATAATCTCTTTAGGCTTAACTAACGAAATCCCTGTCATGGCGCCCATAATCTCTATGAGTAAAATCTCGTTTGGATTTTCCATGTCTGCTTTATTTTGAATTTCAGCTGCTACTGCAGAAATAATGTCCATGGAATGAAGTGTAGTGTATCTTTTTTCAACAGTAATACGATACGTTTCATCTTTGCCAATGCGTGTTGCAAGTTCCAAAGATACCTGTTTTATGGCCTCCAACTCTGTAGGTACAACACGTTCAATTGGGATAATGCGCAATGCAAAACGAAATTCATAAGGACGCTCACTAAGCAAATTGTGAAACTTTTCAATAACTTCATAAGGATCTAAACTCGTTCTAGCAACAACAATTCCTCGCACTCCCGTTTTAACTGCTGCTGCCTCTTGATCACATAGATGTTCTTTTAGCAAAAATAGCATTTCATTAACCATTGCACGTTCATTGCCACGAATCGTTGTCGCTATCAAGTTGAAATCTTTAAGCATAAACTCACCAATTAAAAATTTAACCTTTTAATGTTTGAAACCCTATTTCTATGTTATGCTCTAAAGACTTTGTTTGATTTTACATACCTATGTGTGTCACAACCAATTTGTGTAAAAATTATGTAGACCAGGCTTGCTAAAATAAATCTTTGAAATTTATATACATTCCAGTTGAACGTTAAAGTTATAAGCCCAATGTCTCTACTGAGTGTTAAACACGAAAAATGGGCGAGTAGCTCAGCACGGATAATCAAACCGTTTTCCATGAATCTTTGCAGTATCGGTTATGGTTTGGTCCGGATAGAGCACCAGCCTCCTAAGTTGGGGGTCGAGGGTTCAAATCCCTCCTCGTCCGCCATTTTATGTTTATTAACTTTTTGCGGTGTGTATGATTTTTGCGTAGAGTTGATTTTGTCTTTGAAAGTTGTTGTTTGGGTGTGATTTATGGAAATACTTTGTGTAAATATGGCGAGATAATATATAGGACAATTTATAGGAAATACTTGCTGTTTTGCGTTTGCTTGACTGCATTATTATGTAAGTGTTAAGGGTTGCGATAGCTGTGGAGAAAGAAAGACAAGGTGACATCAACTGGTACGAATTAGATACCTCATCAGTACTAGAAAAGTTAGATGTAAAACCTGACACCGGCTTATCTCGCGAACAAGTCTACACACGACAACATAGCATAGGAAAAAACATTTTAAACCCGCCAAAAAAAGCAGGACTTTTTCAAAAAATCATCAACCAGCTTAAAGATGTTTCCGTTATGGTTTTACTGGTTGCTGTAGGATTATCTTTTCTACTAGCTTTTCTACACGAAGGTGATGGACTAATTGAATCCTTTGTCATATTAGCTGTAGTAGTTATGAATATCATTTTAGCACTCACTCAGGAGGGTAAGGCTGAGAAAGCTCTTGAAGCGTTGGCTAAACTTAACTCTCCTATGTGTGTTGTCTTGCGTGAAGGTATTAAACAAAACATTGATACCTCAGAAATAGTTCCAGGTGACATAGTTCTTCTGGAAACAGGTAACATTGTTCCTGCCGATGCTCGGTTGCTTGAGTCCACGGGCTTTTTCTCTGATGAGTCTGCCTTGACAGGTGAGAGTGAACCTGCCGAAAAAGATGCATCTGTTATACTTTCTGGAAATATGCCTCTAGGTGATCAAGATAACATGATATTTACCGGGTGTGTTGTTACTGCAGGTCGTGGTATAGCTGTAATTACCTCTACTGGTATGAATACTCAAATGGGTCGAATCGCCAAGTTTTTACGTGGCAGCAAAGATGCCAAAACCCCTCTGCAGTTACGTCTCGACCAAATTGGTAAAACCATTTGTTGCATAGCTATCATTTCTGCTTTCTTAATCATGGTTATGGGACTGTTAAACAAAAATCCCTTTGGTGACATGTTACTAGTTGCTATCTCTTTGGCTGTGGCAGCGGTTCCTGAAACTCTTGCGCTAATTGTTACCTTAACTATGATAAACGGTGTGCAGCGGATGGTAAAAAAACAGGCTCTTGTGCGAAAACTTCCCGCTGTAGAAACTTTGGGCAACACATCTGTGATATGCTCAGACAAAACTGGCACACTTACTCAAAACAGGATGTCTGTTAAGCAACTTTGGATTTGTGGTGAAGAGCCCTTTGCAGATGATGCGACTTTTTCCGAAAAACAAAACCGTTTTCTCCATCTCTTAGCTATGGCCGGTAACGCCGCATTTGAGATTGATGCACACGGAAATAAAGTGTATATGGGTAATGCCACAGAAATTGGTATTCTTAGACTTTTAAATGAAAAAGGGTATTCTGTGGACAAGGCTATACATGAATATCCACGTGTGGCAGAAATTCCGTTTTCCTCTGAACGGAAAAAGATGACTGTCGTTTTAAAGGATCGTGACAGAGGGTATATCGTCTTAACTAAAGGTGCCCTTGATCGTCTAGACATTTCTTCCGAGTTTAACTCTGATTTGAGTGACGCTCAACGTGTGCATGATGCCCTTGCTGAAAAAGCGCTACGAATTATTGCTCTGGCCGGTAAACATCTTGACGAAAAACCTGATCATGACAAGTTAGATGAAGTGGAACGCGATCTTAGACTTTATGGTCTTGTCGGTTTAATTGATCCTCCCCGACCTGAAGTAGCTATTGCTATAGAAAAAGCCAAGAGTGCTGGCATTCGTACTGTAATGATAACAGGTGATCATGCTGCTACTGCTACTGCTATTGCAAAAGAATTGGGTATTTTAGAGGAAGGTCACCAAGTTATGACGGGTATCCATTTATCCAAAGTATCTGAGGAAGAGCTAAATGATACTGTCAGAAACTTTTCTGTTTACGCTAGGGTATCTCCTGAGGATAAGCTTCGCATTGTAAAAGCATGGCAGACCAATGGTGAGGTTGTTGCCATGACAGGTGATGGTGTAAATGATGCTCCCGCTCTAAAAGTAGCAGATATTGGCATTGCTATGGGTAAAACCGGCACTGAAGTAGCCAAAAGTGCATCTGATATGGTTTTGGTCGATGACAATTTTGCAACTATTGTCGAGGCCGTAGGTGAAGGCAGGTGCGTGTATGATAGTATCAAAAAAACCATTGCTTTTCTTACAGTTTGCAATTTTAGTGAAATTATTATAATGTTATATGCTTTCATAGCTGGTTGGGGCATCATATTAACACCTGTTATGCTATTGCTTATCAACTTGTTAGGCGATGGTATTCCAGGTATAAATCTTTCTAGGGAAGAATTTGATCCCACAGTAATGCATAACGCGCCAATAAAGCGTAATGAAAGCTTTTTCAGTGGTTACTTTTTCCGATTAATCGTTCAACAGACCATTTTCTGCTCTATAGTTGTGCTGATAGGTTACTATGTAGGTACTTCTTTTGAAATATCTACAACAATTGCTCCCTCTCATAGTATAGGTCAAACAATGGCTTTTCTAATTACCAGCTGGACCTCAATAATACACGTCTTTAACGTTCGCAGCTCAAGATCTATATTTAAAACACCCATCCGAAATAATAAACCCCTATTTGGCTGTGCTATGCTTATGCTCTTTGTGCTCGCTGCTCTGGTTATCCTACCATTTAACCACGTTTTTGGTCTCACCAATATAGCTGGCATTCATTGGTTAATTGTACTAGTATTATCAATAGTGCCTACAATATTGTGTGAAATTTTTAGGCTCTTTGACAATGTACCATTCATTGTAAAATACCAACAAATAGGCGGAGCATTTATGACAAAAATCTTTAAGCAATTAAAAAACATCTTTACCGCCAAAATTTTCGGCAAAAAACAATCTTGATACAAACAAGCAAGATCAATAAACACAAAAAAATGGCAGAAGAGCTCTAATATTTTTTCTTCTCATACAAACAACAAATTTCATAACCTTTGTTGCCAGTTGGTTGGTTAGGCTTGTTGATTTACTAAATAGTCTAATTGTTTTAACGCTTTGCCTGCCTTTAATGCTTCTTGAGCTTTTTCCATGCCGTCTTTGTAGGAATCACTTATACCTGACACGTATAGCGCTGATGCTGCGTTCATACAAAAAAGATCCGCTAAGGGGTCATTGTAGTCTTTTGAGAGTACTCTTTTAATTGCCATGGCGTTATCGTATGCCTTGTTTAAAGATGCTATGTCAAATGTCGAATGAGTTTTTATGCCAAAATCTTCGGGTTGTACAATATATGTTTGGATTTTTCCGTTTTTTAGTTCTGTTACTCTTGTTGGTCCACAGGGTGAGAACTCATCTATACCTTTACTGTTTTCCACTCCTTTTACCATACCATAAGGTGCTACCGCTCGTTTAATTCCAATTTCCTTTAAAATAGCTACCAGTTGGTCACATACCTCAGGTGCGTAAGCGCCAATTACAATGCAGCATGTATTCTCGCATGGCAACGTTAATGGACCTACAATGTTAAACGTTGATGTAAAACGCATATATTGAATAAGCCGTGCCCAACCTGACTTTAGAAAAGCTTCTCCTGGCATATAGCAAATGTTGTGCTTCTCCAAACTTTGTTTAGCCTTACTCATAGGACTTGACAAGTTTACTCCCAAAATTTCAAAAATCTCTGAAGCTCCTGAAACACCTGTAACTTTTTTTGCTCCCTTCTTGGCAATTACTGCTCCACAGGCTGATGCAATGAGTGCTGCAGGTGATGAGGCATTTACTGTTTTCATAGCATCTGAACCTGTGCCGACAATATCACAAACCGCTTTTCCGTCTCTAATTTTTGCTTTAAATTTTTCTGTATCAAACCTGTCTAGCGCGTCCCAAACACCTGACAACTCTTCAGTGGTAGGTTTGCGTGTAATATGCGCTAACAAAAATGCTCCCTGCTGAAGTTCTGGTTGTTCATTTAAAATAATCTGCTTATAAGCTTCACAGGTCTCCTCACGTGTCATGGTTTTACCTGTTGCTACTTTACATATTAATTGTCCAAAAGTTCTTAGTTTTTCTTCAGTTACCATTTTCCTCACCTTTATGCAAATCTACAACATATTTTAATGCCTGTCCCTGTAAGACTTTTGGTAGTATCAATGGAACACTTTTTAAATCTATTATTTTGTGAATTAGCAATTTAATAGTTTGAACGTTAACTTCTAAAATTTTTAGCGCTATTTCCATTTGACGTTTTGTGCTTCCATAGGCTCCGATAATAGTTAATTGTCTATAATGAACTTCATTTAACAAATCACTTGGGAAATTGATGTTTTTTGTAAATCCGCTAAATAAGCAAAATTTGCCTCCTAAGTTTAACTTTAAAAGCCCCTCAGGCAAAATGTTTAGATCTGGAGCAGCGTTAATTGCCACATCAAATCTATCTAAAGTGTTCGTTGTCTCTGTTAAATGAATGTTTGCGTTTTTACAGAAAAGTTTTATTTTTTCGCGTTTTCCAGAGTTATTTTCAACAATAAAAGGGTCAGTGCCAAAAAATTTACAGGCTAGTCCTAACATTAATCCTGCAGGACCTCCACCAAAGATGAGCATTTTCTGTTTTTTTTGTAATGCAACTTGTTCAATGGCGTTTACTGCTGCTGATAATAACTCTGTCATGCACGCAATTTCAGGTGGAATCGTTTTGGGCACTTCTATTAGGCTCTCTTTGGGCACTTTTATGTACTGTGCTAATCCCCCGTCACGGTGAAACCCTATGACTTCGATATTGTCACAAAGATTCTCTATCCCCGCTTTACAGTTAGGACATTTTTTACATGTATTTGCTGGCCAAACAACATATTGTATATCAGAGTCAAGTTTTTGTCCACAAATTTCGTGCCCTAATACTCTTGGTAGGACTAAATCTCTTTGACCTTGAAACCACATTTTTGCATCAGTTCGACACACTGAACAATATCTTACCTTTAACAGCACTTCTGTTTTATTACAAGTAGGTTTTTCCTTGTCAACTAGGCGAAGGTTTTTTATTTCTTCAAGGACAAGTGCTTTCATAATAATTCTTCTCTGTATGTAACCTTTTTTCTCCCATTTAAAAATATGTTAACTCAACACATATCTAATAAACTTGTTTTTAACATTATGAGTGGTAAAAAAAGAAGTAAACTGAACATACAGTTTACGTAGGTGCGTAAAAATTGAAAAAGTTTGTAGGTGGATATTTATAGTAAATTAGTTGATGCTGCGTTTTTTCTATGTGTTAAATTGTTCCTTGGTCTATCATGGTGTCTGCTACTTTTATAAATCCGCCAATGTTTGCACCTTTGACATAGTTGGTAAAGTCGCCTTCTTTGCCGTGTTTGACACAAGTTTGATGTATGGATTTCATGATTGCTTTTAGACGGGTGTCTACTTCTTCGCGTGACCATGAGAGACGCATGCTGTTTTGGGTCATCTCTAAGCCTGAAGTTGCTACGCCCCCTGCGTTGGCTGCTTTTCCTGGTCCATATAATACTTCATTTTTAAGAAATACCTTTACGCCTTCTGGTACAGTAGGCATGTTAGCTCCTTCGCTTATGCAGTAGCAACCATTTTTAATCAGAGACTTGGCGTCATCTTCGCTGATTTCATTTTGAGTAGCACATGGTAAGGCTACTTCACACTCAACACTCCAAGGTCGTGCGCCCTCAAAATATTCAGCATTTTTGTACTCATTTGCGTATTCTTTTATTCGACCTCTGCGACTATTTTTTAGATCCATTATGTATGCAAGTTTTGAGCCATTAATGCCTTCGCGGTCATAAATGGTTCCATCGCTATCAGACAATGTCACTACTTTGCCACCAAGTTCTGTAACTTTTTGTACTGCATATTGTGCGACATTGCCTGAGCCTGAAATAGCTACGGTTTTACCATTGAGGTCTTTATTGCGTGTTTTGAGCATTTCCTGTGCAAAGTAGGTAACTCCGTACCCTGTTGCTTCAGGACGAATTAAGCTACCTCCCCAGTTGAGGCCTTTTCCTGTAAATACGCCTGTGAACTCGTTTCGGAGTTTTTTGTACATTCCAAACATAAAGCCCACTTCCCTAGTGCCAACTCCGATGTCTCCGGCTGGTACATCAGTGTTTGGTCCAATGTGGCGTGCAAGTTCTAATATGAAATTATGACAAAACCGCATAATTTCTACGTCACTTTTACCTTTAGGATCAAAATCTGCTCCGCCTTTACCGCCACCCATAGGTAAAGTGGTTAAAGAATTTTTAAACACCTGTTCAAAAGCTAAAAACTTTAGAATACTTAGATTAACACTTGGATGAAAACGAATACCGCCTTTATAGGGTCCAATGGCGCTATTCATTTGAATACGATAACCCTTGTTTACCTCAATACCGCCTGTGTCATTAGTCCAAGTAACTCTAAACATTAAAACACGTTCAGGTTCAATCATACGCTCTAAAATGCTAGCGTCTTGATATTTGGGGCTGCTTTCAATTACTGACCAAACAGATGTGACGACCTCATGCACCGCCTGGTGAAACTCTGGTTGATTAGGATTTCTACTTTTTACATACTCCATAAATTCTTCAGGTGTTTTATACATCATATTATCATCCTCATGTTATGTTACTCTGCCGCTGGCATGGTGGAGCAGTCAAATGTAATGTAACTTTTATGCTACTTTTGAATTATTTGTAAACCTGCTCAAATAAGTTTTCTGGTGTGCCAAGCAAAAATCTGCAATTTCTATGTAAGCCTGCACATTGAGCGTAAAGAAGTCTAGTTTGTTTCCAAATTTACGTTCACTTTGATTTGATGCTTCTACCAGTTGCATTTATAACGCCAAATAGGGTGTTTTCAGAAATATATAGACCTATTGGAAACGTCCAATGCTTCCCATAGAGTTATAATAAATTTCTAAATAATTATGTTTCTCAATTTAACGTTAATTGATGATTGCTTGTAACTTAGCACTACAACAAATAAGGTTCGAATGTGATGGTGTTATAAATGGAGTGGGCGTAATTTGAGGGGGTATTGATTAAGAAAGAGTGTTTTTTTCAATGTTTTTGTGACCAAAACAGATTATAATGTATGTAGTTTAAAGTAATGTTCGTTGCAGTGTTAGTATCTTGCGAGTGAAATTCTTTGTAAAACGCTAGACTTTTTGTCTGTTTTGGTTTCGGTTCAGCCGAGTTAGGTTATAGAAAACGCTTTATTTCCTAGAAGTAATGATAATATGTTACTTGAGATGTTTGATATGGATAATAAGCGGCTTATCGTTATCTTTGAGGATAAAGGGTTTATTTTAGACTTTGAGGGGCGCGGCGAGGTGTTGGATAAAGAGTTGCGTCTGTATAAGAGTTTTTTGAAAGAGACATATAAAACACTTTTTTTCTTTGGATTTAAACCCGTAGAAGATCTAACTGATGGGCTACGGTTTTTACATGCAATTTCTGAAAAGATGATAAGTAAAATTTCTCTACAAAGTGACATAGAGTTTACACGGGAAAATACCGATTTTATTTTCAGCACTGATGAGCTTGAGCATTTGCTATTATCAACGCCTTTTGTTACAGGTATTGAACATGTTACTAGTAAATGGTTGGTTGAAATTTTTTCTGAACTTGCAGTAGTATTTAGAGGGTTTATCAAAGGGTATGAAGGTACAGTTCAACGGTTTTTAACTGAACAAAAGTCAAATTTAACCGTCATGGGGCGCGTATTTTTCCATCTAGTTGAGAGTAAACAAGAAGAGATGCCCTTCGCTTTTCTGGCTACATACTCAACAAAATCTGAAACTGGAAAGGTAAATCATGTTCCACTAAAACAGGCGTTGCTTGAGTATAAAGATCAAACAGCTAAACTTTTAGAGTTGCTTTCAACTGTTAGTCAAGCTGTCCAGAGAAGTGTGTTAATTTCTCAGTTAGCTGAGTCAGGTGAATTGTTTAGTCCTCTTAGGTTTTCCTCTGAGGAGGCCTATACGTTTCTAAAAGAGATACCTCTTTATGAAGAATCAGGAATTATTTGCAGAATTCCTGATTGGTGGAAGAAAAAACAAAGTCAAATAGGTGTAAAGGTAACTGTTGGAGAAAAGGGTAAGTCAACCGTGGGTGCAAGGGCTATTTTGAGTTTTAATTCCCAAATCGCTTTAGGTGATGAAACTCTGACTTTGCAGGAAATAAATTTTTTACTTGCTCAAAGTGATGGCTTGATATTTCTTAAAGGCCGATGGGTAGAGGTTGACCATAATAAACTGCAGCGAGCTATAGACATAATTGAAAAAGCCCAAGCCTACGCCGGTGGTGATTCACTTGATATATTTGAAGCTCTGCGTCTTGAAATGCAACCCACAAAATTACTTGGTTTACCTGATGATGGTCTAGTTAGTGTTGAGATTTCAAATGGGCAATGGTTATCTTCTGCGCTGGAAAAAATTAGAAAACCCGAAAAAATTCAAACGGTATCTGCTGGTGACGCGTTTAGAGCTGTTTTGAGGCATTATCAGCAATTAGGTCTAAATTGGTTGTCTTTAATGATAGAGATGGGTTTTGGTGCATGTCTTGCCGATGACATGGGTTTGGGTAAAACTGTTCAAGTAATAGGTTTACTTGAGTATTTGCGTATTTCGCGTGAACAAAAAAAGCCCTCTTTGTTGGTAATTCCTGCTTCGCTTATAGGAAATTGGCAGGCTGAACTTGAAAAGTTTGCGCCTGATCTTAAATACAAGGTTTTGCACGATAAAAAAACGTTAAACGTTGAAATTGACAATAAGCACCAATTATATATAACAACATATACGATGTTAAGTAAACGTGTTGATGTTTTAAACGCTGATTGGACATTATTTATTATAGATGAAGCTCAAGCCATTAAAAATCCTAGTACAAAACAAACAAAAGCTGTTAAACGTATAAAAGCGTTTTCAAAAATAGCTCTAACTGGAACTCCTATTGAAAATAGGCTTACCGATTTGTGGTCACTTTTTGATTTTTTAAACGCTGGTCTTTTGGGAAACATGAGAGAATTCAAAGATTTTGTTAAACGATTAAATGAGCATGAAAATGACTACGGTAAATTGCGTCTAGTTGTTTCGCCGTTCATTTTAAGACGGCTTAAAACTGATAAATCAGTAATCTCTGATTTGCCAAACAAGATCGAAATGAAAAACTATACTCAGCTCAGTAAAAAGCAAATTGTTCTCTACAAAGATTTTGTAGATGCTCTTGAAGAAAAACTCAAAAACGTAGAGACGGACGGTATGGAAAGAAAAGGTTTGATATTGTCCAGTATACTGCGTTTAAAACAAATTTGTAATCATCCTGATCATTATCTGGGTCAAACTGAGTACAACGAGAAATACAGTGGAAAATTTCTCCAGCTTAGAAATATTTGTGAAACCATATATGAAAAACGTGAACGTGTTTTGATATTTACACAATTTAAAGAAATTATAGAGCCTCTTGATGACTTTTTGGAACCTATTTTTGAACGTCGAGGGTTAGTGTTACATGGCGGCACACCAATTAAAAAACGACAAACATTAGTTGAGAAATTCTGTGGCAAAGAATATGTGCCCTACATGATTCTATCCCTTAAAGCAGGAGGAGTGGGATTAAATCTAGCTAAAGCAAATCATGTGATACATTTTGATCGCTGGTGGAATCCCGCAGTTGAAAATCAAGCAACCGATCGCGCGTTTCGTATTGGTCAAGAAAAAAATGTTTTAGTGCATAAATTTATTGCCGCCAACACGATTGAAGAAAAAATTGATCAGATGATTGAGGATAAAACAAAACTCTCCGGCGATATCATTGAGGCCTCAGGAGAAAATTGGATTACTGAACTAAGTAATAACGAGTTGATGAAAATATTTCGTATGACAGGTGAAAACTGATGAGTTACTGGGGTTACTATAGAGAATATGAAACAGTTGGCCAAAAAATTGCAAAAGCAAAAAGGCAATTAGAAAAACTTAGAAAAACCAATCCTGATATTTGTCCAGTTATAATTATGGGCAATACCATTGCAAAGTCTTGGTGGGGTAAAGCTTGGACAAAGAACCTTGAAAGCTATGCAGATTACTCAAACCGTATAGGTCGAGGCCGAAGCTATGTTAGAAACGGTCTAGTAATCGATCTAAAAATAGATGCAGGTCAAGTAACTGCCCTAGTCTGTGGTAGTAGCAATAACCCTTATAAAATAAAAATAGTAATTCAACCCTTGCTAAAAGAAAAAATAGATTATCTGGCAAAACTTTGTAATAATAGAATAAATGGGTTAGAAGAACTAGTTGCGGGACGCTTTCCAAAAGAACTTGAAGATTTGTTTACGCAAAAAAACCAGGGCTTATTCCCTTCAAATAGAGAAATAACCTTTAATTGTTCCTGTCCTGACTCAGCCTATATGTGTAAACATGTAAGTGCAGTTTTATATGCTATTGGCGCAAAATTTGATTCTGATCCAACACTATTTTTTAAGCTTCGAGGAATCGAATTTGAGCTTTTCTTAGCAAAAACTGTAGAAGAAAAAATGCGTTGTATGCTAAAAAATGCTGGAAAAAACAGCAAACGAGTAATAACAGACAAAGAGGCCGCAAACATTTTTGGTATACTCTAAGAACCTGTCCTCAATAAATTTTTAACTAACGGTGTATATAATGTGTTGTGATTAACTTTTTGAGATATGATAGTGATTTAACCCGTAACTCCCGCTGTTTTACGTAATCGAGACACATTTTTACACAATTGATGTTAACATTCACGTTAAACACCACAAATAAAAATAAATAACAGA
>WQSY01000047.1 GCA_009787585.1 Candidatus Bathycorpusculum sp.
AATGTTTTATTGTAATATTTTGAAATTACTTTGGTGTGAAAAAGAAGTGGCTAAACTCGTCAAAAGCAATTTGCCCTTTTCGTTAAGTTAATGACATTGAGATAAATATCTGTTTTATCCCCGTTTTGCAGATAGGCTTTACTTATAACTAGATGCCCATCTGACCCGTCTACATACATGTAGCCCTTTATCCAGGTGAATTCCACTTTTAAATTACTTAAAACATCAAAGGTTTTCTCTCCAAAAATTCCCCTAACGGCCTCAACTTTGTCAAACCCTTTAAAATACTCTAAAAATTTTCCCTGCGTATTTGATATATTTAACGGATTTAACGGCAATTTACAAAGTTTACGCTGTATTCTAAGCATAACGCGCTCTAGGGCAGTCATGACGTCTGCGATGTCTCCCTCTTTGTGTCCTCTATTGCAAGCTGTTCTAGCCACATGTCTCTGCTAATTAAACTATTTATATCTGTAATGCTGCCTATGCTTGCGTCAATGTTTTGTCGACTTGGATTTCGCCACATACCTTGCGGAACTAGATTGAATTGCAGAGGCGTTTTGCATTGTAAATTAAATTTTTCCCTTAAACCTGGAATTAGCTCGCCCTCTCTACAGGCGGCATACGCTGAGAGATAACTCTGTAAAAGATGAGACGCAGCAAACGCGCCTATGCCATGCCATAGAGCCGCATCTTCGGGGGAGGCTAGGGCGTAGAGAAAAAACTGTGGCGAAGAAGGCGTTTTAACATAACTATAATCCAAAAAATCCTCCCCTTTCACCACAAAATCATCCTCCCCCTGCGCTAAAGACACATCTTTTGGATCTATACCATTTGGATAAAGTAGTGTAGGCTGATATTTTACAGCAACATTTGAAACAACACAATTAACACCATTAATACTATTAACATTATTATTATTATTGTTGTTGAAGTAAATTTTGCCATGGGCGGCGCGTTTGGAGCCGTAGCCTTTTTTTGAATGTGGCACTGTTAATAGGGTGCTATGTTTAGTTATGCTTCTGCCCATGCAGTTATACGCGTTTTTAACAGAATTATAGCTTAAATGAGCTTGACTTATAATATAGTGCAGTAGAGCACCTTTTTTTTCTGCCTGCAATGTAGATAGAGGCATACGTAATGTATAGAGATTTAAATTTATACCTAAAAGCTTTGACAACTCTTCTAACTGCTGAAATTTAACAGTGTCTACAAAATCCATATAACTCGTATGACATAAAAGCTCCTTGGCAATTAACTCTGCCTCCTTTTTAGAAATCAAAGTGCCCTCATATTTTTCTACAAAGGCTTTATCAACATAGAGCCTATCTGTTTTAATATTAGCTACAGGAAACGCGCTTTGCCCGCTATCTATTAAGGACTGTTTTAAAGGATTAATTGAGTACCTGTCTGCTTCTACGTCATCTGTGTTTAACAGAAACGGTAAAACATATCCATAGGGCACCTTTTTAAGTTCCTCACATAACAGGGGATAATCCCTAAAAGTTAGCTCCTGCATATCTGTTTCCATATAATAATTTACACACGTTTGCAGTAAACGTATGCCAACAATGCCTTGAATTTCTTCAGCTGTAACCTGAGGATTTGTATACTCCACAGAACCACGTAAATAAAAATGAACCCCATTTATGTGTACACTGATTTTTTTTCCATTAACAAACTGTAAAAAAGTAACTCTTCGATATCCTCCTTCTTCTTTATGTGCCTGCACACTTTTAGCTAACGCTCTAACAGCTGGCATAGACTTAGATAAAAAACCCTCAACTAAACGGTAACAATAATCTATCATTATCCCCGCTCCAATGATTCAGCAAGATAAACACCGCTTTGAATATTTGACTTACCTAAAAACATTTTCAATAAAGAAAAATCCCTTCTAAACCCGGCACTTAACAAAAACTCTTCTAACACTCCATCATTTTTTCCTTTATCATTTTTGGGCATATAAAGCAAAACTTGCCTGCCTGACAATTGATTTAATATAGCTTTTAAAAGCTCAAAGGCCACATCTGACCTGTTAGGACAACAAATTAACGGCCCTACCTCTACTATGCCCTTATTGCCCCCTTTAGCTAAAATATAACCCACCACGCTTTCTTTCTCCCTAAAAACATGACAAAACTTTCCATGTTCTTTTATTATTTCTTTTAGTAAATGTGATCTGTCGGCACCAAAAAATTGCCTATCAAAACTTGTTAACAAAGAAAAATCAACACAGGACTCAAACTTTAAAACAGCCCGTTTACTATCCTGCACACAACTGTTATACATAACTGTTAAACCCAAATCCGTTTTAAACCCAAAACTATTGTAAAACTCTTCAAGATGCGGATAAGCATACAACCCAATAGTTTCTACACCTCTAGCCTGTAAATAATTAACTGCGTGTTTTAATAGTAAGCTTCCACCTCCTCGTCTTTGGTGTTCCTCTTTTACAACAAAATTTCCAAACCACCCTATTTTACCAAAACTTGTGCATGTAGCTATACCTATTGGCGTTATGTTATTAAATAGTATAAAACAACCTTTGGGCTCAAGAAATAAACTAAACCAAAAATCCTCAATGCTCATGTTCCAATGCATACTGTTAGCTAGCTCAACCGCAAAATCAAACTCTTCCACAGTCATAACTCGAACTTGAAACATGAAAATTTAATTAAATTTGAACCACTTAAAGCTTACAGAAACACAACAAAATATGCATCATAAATGACCTAACAAACACAATACTATACAACAATCAGGCTTAAACAAACAAGCCAATACGTGACTATTTCTGACGTATGCTAATTAATTTGACAACTTGTTGCTAACAACAGACAACAACTTTTTTATGTTATGTGTTACTTAATGTTTGAAATGTAAAGTGAATTGCTTATGTTTGATGTTGATACAAGTTTTACGTAGAGTTTAAATGCTGATTACACTGCATTTTTAAAAATAGGGGGGCTAGGTATTATGAGACGGTTTGCCCCGTCCTTTTACCATTTAAAACCAATTTTAAGCTTATTTTACTTTTCTGGATGGGCATCTTTTCCATGCTGATTACATTTTGCCCTGATTTAGCTCTCAGTGAAAATAAGTCATAACCCTGCTCCAAAAATTCGCTAAATGAAATATTAAAACATAAAAAAATGGATAAGCGCAAAACAATTATGTCTGCACGATTCTAAAGAACTAAATAGCTGTTTAACTGTAGTTCCTCAGAGGAAAAATATTATGACTCAAAACACAAATATCAATACCAGTAAAACGATTGGTGGCATAGGCGCATTTCTAATGTTTATCAGCTGCTTTTTCGCCGTGTTTATAGCTATTCCCTTAATTACACCTGCCATGATGCTTATAGGAGCCGCTATGGTACTAGTGGGTCTATACGGTTTAAGCACACACTATCGAAAACCTATTATCTTTAAAAAATCAATCATCGGAACAATAATTTGCATAATAGGCATAGCCCTAGCGGTCGTTATTGTTTACGCACTTATCATACCTAACGTTACAACTATGATGAACAATTTATTCCCCAATTGGGACGGTAATCTGAATGCATTACCTGATCTGGATACTATTGATCAAATGCAACTTTTAGAAAGCGCATCCTCTTTACTTAAGAGCGGCTTTCTTATGCTTGGCGTTTTATGTGTATTTATCACTATTGCGACAATCTTTATTAGACAATCCCTAAAACAGTTAAAAGAACAAACAAATGTCGGACTATTTGAAACAACAGGCATACTGCTGATCATCGGCGGCGTTTTATCCATTATACTCATTGGTTATATCCTACTTTGGATATCAGCTGTACTTTTAGCAATTGCATTCTTCCAAACAAGAAACCAAGAACCAAACATAAACACATATGACCAATACCAACAATCAATGCCCACAACAACAATCTAATTCTTTTTTTCATATTGCCCGTTTTTCTAAGCAAACATTTATGATATAATAGTTAACTGAAAATTATAGTAGCAGTTATTTGATTTTTTTCTGTTTTACAGAAACGTTAGCAGTAGAATTGCGTGCATAAAGAGCATGTGTACACGTTTAGTGTTAGCTGTTTATGGCTGTAAAATCTGTGTATCTGCTGTTTTTGTTGATTATTCTTAAATATAACTGGGCAAATTGCTATTGTAGTGGTTGGAAAGCCATGGTAGAGCAAAAACTACGTGTAACTTTAATTACTGGCAGAACGATTGATCAAGGTGTAGCCAAAGAGTTAGGCAAGGGTTCTCAAGAATACTTTGACAGTGTTGCTATCTGCTTTTTAGATCCTAGTGACATTAAAAAACTTGGACTAAAAAATGGTGTAAATGTTCAGATAACGTCTCCCTATGGTTCCGTTGTTGTTAAAGCAAAAAAGTATCCTTATGGCGCTATATCTGGTATGGTTTTTATGCCCTGTGGACTTTGGGCAAATGCTATTTGCAGTGATGAGACAGATAGTATAGGTATGCCTACTTTTAGAGGCTTTACCGTTGAAGTTGAACCAGCCCCTGATAAGCCTGTCTTAACATTAGATGAGCTTTTAAAGCAACAGTTTGGAAAGTAACAGTATGACAGAAATAATCAAATCAGTTGTTTGCCCCATATGCGGCTGCTTATGCGATGACCTTGAGGTAACAGTGGAAAACAATGAAATCGTCAAAATGAAAAACGGCTGTGCCGTATGTGAGGCAAAAATGGTCCACGGATACAAAAGCGATGAACGCATCCTTGAACCACACATACGCAAAAACGGAAAACTTGTCCCCGTATCTATGGATGAGGCTATTTATAAAGCAGCACAAATCCTCACAGACGCAAAATACCCCTTGCTATTTGGCTGGACTAGCTCTGCAAGTGAAACTCAACATGTAGGGGTAGAACTTGCGGAAGAATTAGGCTGCGCTTTAGACAACTGTTGCAGCGTATGCCATGGCCCCTCTGTTATGGCTATACAAGAAATAGGTATACCAACAGCCACTTTAGGCCAAATTAGACACCGCGCAGACCTTCTTGTTTACTGGGCATGCGACCCCTGGAGTGCACACCCCCGACACGTTGAAAGATATACCGCTTTTACCGATGGCCGTTTTGAAAAAAGCGAATTTAAAGAATACGTTCAAAAATTAAAAGGCAAAGCAAGCAAAAAAAAAGTGGAAGCCGCCATACGTCGAACACAGGTTCGTTATCAACCTCCTCCAAGACCACAGACCGCTATAGTTGAAGCGCCTCCACCCACTTTAGCTAAAACAGGACGCAAAATGATTGTCTTCGATGTAAAAAAAACCATGACAGCCGAAGTTGCAGACTATTTTGTCCAAGTTGAACCTAACTCGGACTATGAAATATTTGGCGCCATGCGCTGCCTAGTTAATGACCAAGAAATAGATGTTGACAAAGTCGGCGGCGTACCTGTTGAATACTTGAAAGAAATCGTGGACGCTATGGTAAATGCAGACTTTGGCGCAATCTTTTTCGGCTTAGGCTTAACACAAAGCGTGGGCAGATTTAGAAACATTGAAATTGCCATTGCTATGACACGTGATCTTAATCGCAAAACAAAATTTGTAATCTCACCTATGAGAGGACACTTTAATGTCACAGGTGCTAACACAGTTTTTGCCTGGCAAACAGGTTACCCCTTTGCGTTAGACTTTTCTCAAGGATATCCACAATATAATCCAGGCGAATTTACCGCAAATGACCTGCTAAGACGAGGTGATAATGATGCAACTCTTGTTATCTCAGCAGATCCTGGAGCACACTTTCCTAAAAGCTCAATACAAAACATGATGAAACACCCTTTAATTACTATTAACCCTGATTGGAATGCGATATCACGACTGGGTGATGTAGTATTTCCCGCACAATGGTGCGGCATAGAACAGGCCGGCACTGCTTATCGTATGGACTCTGTAGCTATTAGTTTAAAGAAAGTAGTTGAAGCCCCAAAAGGCGTGCCCTCTGATGAGGAAATAATTAAACGCATCCTAAACAAAGTCCGAGTTATTAAAGCACAGAAAACTAGAAAAGACGTAACAGAAACAAAAAACGTTGAAAATAAAAAAATCTAGTTGGAGGCGTGATTACAAATGACTGAAATTTTAATCAAAAACGGTTTTGTAGTAGACCCCCTAAACAAAATTGATTGCCAAAAAATGGACATAGCCATAAAAAACGGTCGTATAGTTGAAAAAGTCAATGAACGTGAAGCTAAAATAATTGACGCCTCAGGTCTAACTGTTATGGCAGGAGGTGTTGACCTTCACAGTCACATAGCCGGCTCAGAGGTTAACCTTGGTCGAATGCTACGTCCTGATGATCACGTTAAAGATGCTGTACGAAAAACAGCCCTAACACGTGCTGGCACGGGCTACTCTATACCGTCTACGTATGTTACCGGCTATCGCTACTCAAAAATGGGCTACACCACTGTAATGAACCCCTCCATGGCTGCTATGAAAGCAAAACATGCACATGAAGAACTAAATGATATACCCTTAATAGACAAAGCCTCTTTTACTCTACTAGGTGATTGGTGGTTTGCTCTTGAAAACATTGCAAAAGGCGACTTAGTAGAGTGTGCAAGACACATAGCCTGGATGATACGCGCCACACGTAGTTATGCTATAAAAATTGTCAATCCCGGAGGATTAGAATCTTGGGGATTTGGACGCAATGTTCACAGTATTGACGATAAAGTACCCAATTTTGACTTAACACCACGAGACATCATTACGGGATTAGCAAAAGTTAACACCATGTTAAACATGCCCCATACTATACACTTACACACCAACAATCTAGGTGTACCTGGCAATTACAAAACTGCTATTGAGACTATGCAGGCTCTTGAAAGCGTATACACAGGCGACAAACCCATTGGACATATAACTCACATACAATTTTGCAGCTTTGCAGGCGATAACTGGGCACACTTTAAATCAGGCGCCGCAGAAATCGCTAATTACCTAAACGCCCACAACCACATGACAATTGACATCGGCCAAGTTACGTTTGCAGACACTACAACTATGACAGCTGATGGCCCATTTGAATTTTCACTCTACGAACTAGGTGGCCATAACAAATGGGTAAATAGTGACGTAGAAACAGAATCCAGCGGTGGCATCATACCTTTCCATTTTAAAAAGAAAAACGCTGTAAACGCTATACAATGGTCCATTGGTTTAGAACTCTCCCTTATGGTTAAAGACCCATGGAAAGTAGCTATGACAACTGATCACCCAAACGGTGGACCATTTTATCATTATCCACGAGTTTTCGCCTGGCTATATAGCCGCAAAGCACGTGAGGCAACTTTAAAGAAATGCAACAAAAAAGCACAAAGAAAAAGCTTACTCCCCACCCTTGACCGAGAATACACGTTATATGAATTAGCTATTATTACCCGTGCTGGCACAGCCAAAATGTTAGGTCTAAAAAACAAGGGACACATAGGCATAGGCGCAGAAGCAGATGTAGCTATATACAATATTAACCCTAATACAACAGACATTGCTCAAGACTACAAACCTGTACGTAAAGCCTTTAGCAACGCAATTTACACAATTAAAGACGGCGAAATTGTAGTTAAAGACAAAGAACTTGTAACCATACGCCCCGGCAGAACCATGTGGCTTGACGTACAAACAAAAGAACCCTGCCGAATTGACGATGAGCTAAAACGTAAATTCAAAGAATACTGGACTATAGAATTTGACAACTATCCAGTTACTGACCACTATATCAAAGTTCCAGAAAAAATAACTATACAGGCAAGTGTCTAACATGATAACAATTACCCCTAAACGAAAATTTGACGTACCCATACAGGCTGCATGTATAAACGTTGACATATTTACCGGAAAAACCCTTGAAGACATCAAAAAACTAGCTATAACTGAGGGCAAAGAAAACCTAACCCTAAACGACGCCTTTAATATAACCGAAGACAAAACTGTTGAAACACCAAACATTACACTAATAGGTGACTTTTCCAAAGTCAAACGAATTGGACAAGGCATGAAAACAGGCGAGATCATCATAAACGGCAACGCAGGCATGCACACAGGCGAAAAATTAGCCGGAGGAAAAATTGTAGTAAATGGCAACTCAGACGGATGGACAGGCAGCGAAATGAAAAAAGGCCTAATAGAAATCCACGGCGACGCAGGCGACTATACCGCCTCACCCTTTCGAGGAACTGACACCGGCGGCATGAAAGGCGGCATAATTATCGTTGACGGAAATGTAGGCTCAAATGTAGGCTGCTATCTCCGAGGCGGAACAATCAAAATCAAAGGTTCCGCAGGACGATTCCTAGGCCATCACATGAGCGATGGAACAATATACATCGAAAAAAACTGCGCCTCAAGAGCAGGCACTTTTATGACAGGCGGAAAAATAATCATAAACGGCACAATCGAATTAGTAATGCCAACATTTACAATTGATAGCATAAAACCCAAAGTCAAAGTAGACGCAACCCTAAACGCTCCCGGACCCTTCTATGTATTTCTAGGCGACATAGCCGAACACGGCACAGGCAAAATCTTTGCCCTAAAAACAACAAACCCCGCCTTATCAACATACGAAAAATATCTCTAACAACAATATAACGCGCTCCATGCGTTGTACATTTTCTCTTTGAACTATTTTACTGCTAAAAACCTCAAATAACTTTAAGACGTTTAACTAACAATAACAAGACATTTGAGGCTAGTTTATGCGACAAGTAGACATAACAAGACTTGACTTATCAACAAATACCATGTCTAAACGGGTTGATTATGTTGCTGAAGAGGTTCCTCTTAAAATAATTTTAAACGACGTTTACAGTTTTGTTATTTGGTGTTCACCTCTACAATTTAAAGAACTCACCGTAGGTTACCTGTTTGCTGAAGAAATTCTCTACAACATTGATGAAATTGAAAGCATAACTTCCAATGAAACAGACCATCTCTGCAAAATACAATTCAAAACAAGTATTAATCTTGACAGTCGTATGGAAAACCGACGTTGGAGCGCAAGAATTATTCCTCTTATAAAAAAAAGCACCTCCCCTTATCAGCATGATGATAAAATTGTTACTGTAAACTCAAATTTGACTGTAAACGCTCAAACGATCCTAAATGCTATCTGCCAGCTAAATCAGAAAGCTCATGGCTTTAGAGAAACCGGCGGGTTACATGACAGTGGCATCTTTAAAGCAGATGGTACCATGATTGCCTTCTCTGAAGATGTGGGACGACATAATACCGTTGATAAAGTTATTGGCGAAGGGTTGCTCTCAAAAACAAATTTTGCCGAATGCTTTATGATAATTACTGGTCGTGTGCCCGGCGATATGATATACAAAATCGCAAAAGCAGGCATACCTATCATAGCATCTGTAACAGCTGTTCTAAACTCAGGCATAACTTCCGCCCAAAAAGCCAACATTACCTTAGCAGGATTTGCCCGTGAAAACCGCGTAAACATTTACACTAATCCAAAACGTATACACATTTAAACAACATTTGTTTCACAGTTCTTTTTGTGAGTTTGTTGACGTTTGTTAACGTTTTTAGTCACTTTTTTTCTGATCGTTTTCTATTGAGGGTTCTAGCCAGTTTCTTGAGTTAAATACGGTTTTTCTTCCTATTTTTATTTTTAAGGTGTCTTTGTATGGGCACATTTCTACGCATCTTGTGCAGAGCATGCATTGTGAGGTGCCAATTTTTCCACCCTTTTGTTCATAAACTTCGTTAACTTGTACTGGACAGACGCGTTTGCAGACTCCGCATTTGGTACATTTATGCTCATCTTTCTCTATGTAAAGCAATGGCAGTTTTTTGAAGCCTTTAAACTGATTAAGAGCTGATATGGAGGCGCCTGCTGGACAGAAACGACACCAGACACGTCGGATAAAGAATGCACTACTTAATGTGATTATAACAAATATGATTGCAAAAATTTGTCCCGGTAATGCTTCAATTAGACCTGTAATGTTATCTACATAGGGATAACTAATGTTTATGTTAAAAGTTCTCTCTGTTCCAGGTATTGTAAGGGGTGTAATTATTTGTCCTGTCCAGGGCACAATAAATGGCATTATTGGATCTAGAATTATACTATAGGGTCGAAAGGGGCCTGAGAACACTTTAGTCATCATTAAAGCTGCTTCTGTGTTAGGTGGTGGAGTTAATGTCCATAGCTCAATGGGTAACAGTAAAAAGATTGCTAAAATTATGTATCTGCTTTTATGGAGTGCTCTGTTAAGTTTATCGGGCAGGAGGTGATGGCGGATTTTAAGAGTTTTTCTTATAACACTTTCTATGTCCATAATAAACGCAAAGGGGCATATCCAGCCACAGAAAAATCTGCCTAAAATAGCTGTTGCTGCAAACCAGCCAATGAAAATGTAGAGCATAGCAATAGATGGTTTAATGGAGAACAAAAAATACAATGTTGCTAAACCGACTGTTTGAATGACAAATCGTATATAGGTTACGCGTGACACGCGATTTTGTTTCCAAATTATAACTGATAGAACGCCAGCTGTTCCCAGTCCTATTAGTACTATGAGATTAAGGATATACCCAATTAACTCGCCAGACATATCTTTTTTCTCTTATCTTAATTAGTATGCTTGATAATTAAACATTTTCAATTTTAAATGGTGTCTATGTTGTTGTTTTTGTTTTGTTGTCTGTGTTATTGATTGTTTTTTTAAGTGAATGGTGTATTGAGTGTCTTGTGTTATGTCGTTACTCTTTTATAAAAACAGTGCGTTACCTCACAACCGTTATCTATATAAGAGTTATTCGTGTTTTCTTCATAATATGATGTCAAATAAATTTAAATCTAAAAATGTAACTTTCATAATTACAATACTACTATTGATGTCTTTTATTTCATCAATATTTGCACTACCAAACGCAAACGCGCAAACAACTACAGCTGTTACTTTCCCATTTGTTGACACTGTCCCTCACATGGCCGGTGTTTCACAACCCGTTTTAATTAACTGGGGTCTGATAAACTATTTAACAGACGTAAAAGACGGATGGAATGTAACCCTACAAATCTTTTACCCTAACGGCAAACCCGAAAATCACACAGGCAAAACATGGTCTACTGGCACTGTAGGCAGAAGATTATCCTTCTCTGAACCAGGCAACTATACCTTACGCTGCGTTTTTGACGGTGAATTCTACGGTACCGGCACTTCACGCAAATGGTATGAACCAAGTATAAGCGCAAATCTTACCCTACAAATAGTTGAGGACTACTGGAAACCTGACCACCCCGGACATTCACTCCCAACTGAATACTGGACAAGACCCGTTGACTCACAATTACGCGAATGGTACATAATGATGGGCAGCTGGATAATAGCCCGAGATTCACGCGGCGCACCTCTGTATGCTCCCTATAATTATGCACCTGAAAGTGCACACATTCTATGGAGTATGCCAATCGGCGACAACATGGGAGGTTTATCTGGTGGAGATAATGGACCCATAGGTTACGAATCTGGCGAGGCTTATGATGGCAAATTTGCAAACTCTTTAATCATTTCAGGCGTTCTGTACTACAACAAATACGTTTCTGCCTCACCAAAACAAACAGTTGTTGCAGTTGACCTACACACAGGCAAAACAATCTGGGAAAAAGACTTCAACTTTGGCAGCACCGCAGCTAATCGACCCTCAGGCGGACAAATACTTAACTTCATAAACGAGAACAACCGCGGCTCATGGTCATATCTCTGGTTTACTAGCGGAACTAACATGTACGCAGTTAACCCCGCTACGGGCGATCTTATGTACAACATGACCAGTGTTCCAAGTGGAACTATATATTTTGGTATAAACGGTGAAATGCTAAAATATCGAATGGTAAACTATGGAACTAATGCAAATCCCAATTGGTATTTACAACGGTGGAACTCTACACATGTTGTAAATAACGGCACACGTGTTAGCACAGCTGATGCTTGGGGCACTAACACTCGAGGCACAACATACAATGCAGACCGACTCGGCTGGGATCTTAATGTCTCAGTATCCAGTTTAACTTTTGTACCCGGTCAAGCTAACGTTACAGCAGCAGCTGCCACTGGTTCTCTATCCGGAGCCTCACAACAGGCAGCTCCATTAACTGTAAAACCTGACGTTCGTGCTATATTTGGTAACATCTCCGCAAATGGCGTAACCCTTACAGGAATCAGCTTTGACCAAGAAAACAGCGTCTATGTAATGTATAACCGCAGAGATTGGACAGCACCTAAAGAATGGGCTGATCTTCAATCATTTGGATGGGCCGCCCACAGTCATGAGGATGCTGTAAGCATTATCTGGACAAAGGACAACACAAAAAACTATGCCTTTAGCTTAGAAACTGGCAAATTCCTATGGGAAACAGACTCACAATACCCTACAGACGCATGGGCTTCACGCACCGGCTGCATTGCTTACGGCAAATTCTACACATCAAGCTCTAGTGGCATTTTATACTGCTATGATATACAAACTGGTAACGAACTTTGGACATATGTTGCGAGAGACAAATACACTGAGTCATATCACGGCGAAAACTGGTGGCTAATACTACAATTCATCTCTGATGGCAAAGTCTACGTCGGTCATGAGGTACATTCACCACAGGTACCTATCTCCCGAGGTGCGCCATATTTTGCATTAGATGCAGAAACGGGCGATATTGTTTGGGAAATATTTGGAGCGTTCCGTCAGAATCACTGGGGAGGTCGTTCCATTATAGGCGATAGCATCATTGCAACTATGGACGTGTATGACCAGCAAGTCTATGCAGTCGGTAAAGGACCAAGCGAAATGACTCTTACATCGTCTAATGCTGTTACTAACACAGGCGCAGCGATTCTAGTTTCAGGCACTGTTATGGATATTTCTCCCGGCACACAACAAGATAACCTAAAGTTCCGTTTCTCTAACGGCGTCCCAGCGGTTAGCGATGAGAGCCAAAGCGATTGGATGCTTTACGTCTATAAGGGCTTTGATGAACCAATGAATGTTAAGGGCATTGAAATTACAGTGTATGCATATGATGGCACAGACAAGATTGACATTGGTAAGACAACAAGTGATGCACGTGGTAGATTCTCTATAGTTTGGACACCTGAAAAGGAAGGCAAATACGACATTTGGGCATACTTTGAGGGCACAAAATCATATTTTGGCAGTGACACAAAAACTGAAGTAGCCGTACTTGCAGCACCCGCACCTGTAGAACAAGAACCTGATCCACCATACGGATTGTACATAGCTCTTGCAGCAGTTGCAATCATTGTAGTTATGATCCTATGCACAATAGTGGTATTGCGTAAAAAATAATCAACACTACACCTTTCTTTTTTTATTCAAGGTTTTGTTTTATTTATTTTTGTTAAATTACTGATTAAGTATTTGTGAATACGATATGTGAGTAGCTGTAAAAATGTAGTGCTTTTTTAGAAATTGTCTCTGGATGTGACTGTGTGGGAAAAAGCGTTTTGGCCTAAAACCGGCTTTGGGACAAAATTATTTATGCCAGCTTTCTCTTGCGATTATGTTTTCTAGATAGTTTAGGTAGCAGAGGCGTTTGATGTTTAGGTTGCAAGCACGGC
>WQSY01000048.1 GCA_009787585.1 Candidatus Bathycorpusculum sp.
GCCTGAGGTGTGGTTGGGTATAGCTGCTAAGCAGTTTGGATGGTGAAATCGTGAGCAACAAAACGAGTTTAGGGGGGTGAAATTATTTTGTGAGAAGACACTTTTAATACCTCACCAAAAAAATTAATTCAACACAATTTTACAGCAAACAGCTGAACATAAGTTGTAATGTTTTTTAGTGTAAAATGTGAGTATTGCTTTTTTTCAAGTGTGTTATTGGCGTGTTTTGTTTTCTTTCTCTTTTAACGGTATGGCTTTATACTTGTTTGAAGAAAAAGATCTGAGGCCTTGATATGTCTGTCTCTCCTAGTACTCGTGAGATTTTGGCAAGAAGAATTGCTGGGGAAATTATTCTTTCTGGTAAACCTGGTGTAACTATGAGGAAATGGCGTGAACTTTTTGCGGTGTCTCAACTTGGTCTTTCTGATGTTATGAGTTTATCTTCTTCAGTTATTAGTGATTATGAGAGCGGGCGCCGGAAAAGTCCTGGTGCTAAATTTATTCGCCGCTTTGTTTTAGCTTTACTGCAGATCGATGAGGCTAAGGGTAGTCGTTTTATACGTGAATTCGCTAAACTTACCAGTTCTCCTAGTATGGCTATTATTGATTTACGAGAGTTTCCAATACCTGTTCGTGTAGAATATTTACGCCGAGCAATTAATGGGGAAATTATTGCCTTTGAGGAGGAATCTGTTAGAGAAATTAGTGGCTATACTGTTATTGATAGTAAATGTGCTGTTGAAGCTCTTTCAGGTTCTGAGTATGCTCAACTTTTTGGGGCTTCCAGCATGCGTGCGTTAATTTTTACTAATGTGGACAGTTGTACTTTGCCTATGATGATTGTTCGTGTTTGCGGCCTTAAACCCTGTGTAGTGGTTTTTCACAAAACTTTTCCTAACGATGAAGCCCTAAAACTTGCTGAATACGAACAGATTCCCATAATTTATTCCTCTATTTCCAGTGTTGAACAACTTGTAAAATCCTTGCGTAAACTTTATCGCGTTGCCTTACGTATTAAAATGGGGCGACGTATTCGTCCACCACCAAAAATTAGTGCCTAACCGCTTTTAAATACGGTTTTGACGTTGTTTTTACACTTTTTCTTTTGGTTTGGAACCAATTTCAACTACTAGTATGTTTACTTGATAGTTTTTACCGCCTGACATCATTTTGCCCTGTGCGTGGTATCCACGGCTGCCAGTTTTAAAGTCTTTTTTACCTAAAAGAAAATTCATTTTTTCCCCATTTAACTCGATAGTAGCTATATCAACATTATTGCTCATTTTTTAAACAATCCTGTTCTAATTATCTACATTGTCCCATTTCACCTTTTCGCTAAAATGGTCTATGTCTGAACTGTATTGCTCAATTCAATGTAATACGTTGAATTTCTGTAGCATGATATTATGTATTTTTCAGTGTTTATGCTACTGTCTTTTTACATTTCTACTACATGCTGGATATTAGACGGAGTTATGTTGGAAGTTATTTGAGTGCTTTGAGTGTTAACGTGGTTGTTTATGTTTGTTTTATATCTCGTGTGCTAAAGGTATATAAGGTTCTGCTTGCGTGATAACTGCAGATGCCGGCCAGAGGGCATGGGTTCCACCTGATCCCGTTCCGAACTCAGAAGTTAAACCATGTTCCGTTCCCAACTGTAGTGCGGTCTTCGGCCGCGTGAAATCGGGAAAGCTGGCACTACTTCTTCTTCTTACTTTACACTTTTTTACATTGGTTTTTCTTGGAATTGTTGACTTTTTCTCAATGTATCTTTGTCTTTTCCAAAAAGTAGTTCTTACGTGAACCATGTTTTGGATTTTGTGTTTGATTTGGTGCAGGTTTATGTACGAAATTACTTTATATTGTCTCAAACCAGCAATAACTTGCGCTATTGGTGTCTATAAATGGGTTGGTGAAATAATTTTGTGAAACGATAAGTTTAGCTGTTTTACCGTAATTTTTATATTTCTGCTTAACTGTGAGAGTTGAGAGTGACTTTAAATGGGGTATTGCTTTATTTAACCGCTTTTCTGAGCGTATAAATTTTTTAGACACCACTTTGCGTGATGGTGAGCAAACGCCAGGTGTTTCTCTTGTTCCTGAAAACAAGTTGCGCATAGCTCAGCATCTTGATGAGCTTGGTATTGATGTTATTGAAGCTGGATTTGCGTCGTCTTCTAAGGGTGAGTTTGAGGCTGTTTGTTTAATAGCTAATCAAGGTTTAAGGGCTGAGGTGGCAAGTGCCGGTCGAAGCACTCGTGGTGATATAGATACCGTTATAAAAAGCGGTGTTCAAACCATGAGTATGATTATACCTACTTCTGATTTGCACATAGAGCATAAATTGCATAAAACACGTGATCAGGTTCTAAATGTTACTGAGGATTGTGTAACTTATGCTAAGGCGCATGGTTTAAAGGTTGATTTACTTGCCGAGGATGCAACACGTTCTGATGTTAATTATTTGTTAAAGATTTTTCAAACTGCTCAAGCATGTGGTGTAGATCGTGTAACCCCTTGCGATACTGTAGGTATTCTCTCTCCTGATAGTGCCTATGTTTTCTTTAGTAAACTAGTAGCTGAGCTAAAGGTTCCTGTTGGGGTGCATTGTCATAATGATTTTGGTATGGCTGTAGCTAATACTGTAGCTGGTCTTGGTGCCGGTGCTCAAATGGTTCATGGAACCATTAACGGGTTAGGTGAACGTGCAGGTAATGCTGCAATTGAAGAAGTCGTAGTGGCTCTTCACACGCTTTATCAAAAACAATTACGTATTAAAACTGAGCTTCTCTATGGTACATCTCAGTTGGTTTCGCGTTTGACAGGTGTTTACACACAACCTAACAAGGCGGTTGTCGGTGAAAACGCGTTTAAACATGAATCTGGTATCCATACGCAAGGTATGCTTGCAAATCCCTTAACATATGAAGCGTTTCCTCCTGAACTGGTAGGTCGCACTCGCCGTATTGCACAGGGTAAACACTCTGGATCACATGCCATCCGTGCTGATCTTGATAGTATGGGCATACAGCCCACTGATGAGCAGTTTAACGAAATTTTTCAGCGTATAAAAGAACTAGGTGATAAAGGTAAACATGTTATGGATGCTGACGTGTTAGCTATAGCTGAAAACGTTATGGGTCTTAACGGTGTTAAACCTATTGAGCTTCAAGAGATGACCTTTACGGGTAGCAATAATGCTCTTGCACAGGCCTCGGTGTGTTTATGTGTAAACGGTAAAACCGTTCGTGGAGAAGCGTTAGGAGTTGGTCCTGTTGATGCAGCTATAAATGCTGTAAAAGATGCTGTAAAAGAAACAGAAAACATTACGTTAGAGCAATATAATGTAAAAGCCATCACCGGTGGAACTGACGCGGTTGTTGAAGTAGTTGTAAACATGCGTAAAGGTACCCGGATAGTTACTGCTATGGGTGTACGTGAAGACATTGTTAAAGCTAGTATGGAAGCAGTTATTAGTGGTATGAATGTGCTAGCTATAGATTATCGTATTGTTAACGGTAACAACAATAGTAGCAGTAGTGCAAGGCGGCATTAGCTTTTTTCTTTATTTTTTGTAAACACTGTTTATAGATAGGTTTTTATTTAAATAGTGATATACTGTTAATAGTTTAAAGAGGCAAGAACATGAGGGATTGTCACCTCAATAGCTGGGATCGTCGGGTATTTATTCTCTAACTTTCTTAGAGGGATCTCTAAACTTGTCTTATTATGGGTTTCAAATGTTTTTTGCATAACCAATAGTTTAAACGTTAATCTAATATGTAGGAGATCGAATTGAATATGCCAAAAATGTCTGGTGCACAAGCACTTTTAGAATCTCTTGAACGTCAAAATGTTGATACAATCTTTGGAATCTTGGGAGGTGCAATTCTTCCCGTATATGATGCACTTTACGACAACAAGAAAATTCGCCACATCCTTGCGCGGCATGAACAATGTGCTGCACATGAAGCTGAAGGATACGCAAGAGCTAGTGGCCGTGTCGGTGTGTGTATGGCAACTAGTGGTCCAGGCGCTACAAACCTAGTAACAGGTATTGCAAATGCTTACATGGACTCCAGCCCTATTATTGCGTTAACAGGTCAAATTCCAACATGTGGCGTTAACTCAAGTTACATGATTGGCCGTGACGCTTTTCAAGAGGCAGACATATTGGGCATAACAACGGCAATTACTAAATATAATTACCAACCTCAAACTGTTCTGGAAATTCCCCAAATGGTTACTAACGCCTTCCATATTGCAACCACTGGACGTCCTGGTCCTGTTTTAATTGATTTACCTAAAAATGTGCAAACAAACATTGCTGAAGTTGAATTTACAGATAAACATAACATTAGAAGCTACAGATTACCCCAACCTCCTGATTTGACAAAAATTAGTCAAGCGGCTGAACTTTTAGCAACTGCCGAACGTCCCATGTTGCTAGTTGGTGGCGGTGTCATATTAGCTGATGCCTCAAATGAAATAGTTAAAATGTCTGACTTGTTAATGGCTCCTGTTGCAACCACGTTTATGGGTAAGGGCGCTTTTCCTGAAAGTCATCCCTTATCCTTGGGTTGCATAGGTATGCATGGTAACCCCGCAGCTAATCGAATAATTGGTGAAGCCGACGTTTTATTGGCTATTGGTACTCGTTTATCTGATCGTGCAACCACTAACTTGGATACTTTTGCAGAAGGCGCAAAGAAAATCCAAATCGATATAGACGCCGCAGAAATTAACAAAAACGTAGAAGTAGACTTAGCTATAATTTCAGATGCCAAAGTTTCTATGGAAATGTTGTTAACCGCCATTTCTGAGAAGTTAAAGAAAGGCAAAGGTAAAGCTTGGACAACCCGTGTTAAAGAGGTAAAAGAACAGTTAAGCCCTATGTTAAAAGAAGCTCCTCGCGGTATGACTCCAAAAGCTTTACTGTCTGAATTACGTAAATTATTACCTGCAAGTGGTATAATTACAACAGAAGTGGGACAAAATCAAATGTGGTCTGCTCTTTATATGCAATCGTTGCAGCCGCGAACTTTTATAAGCTCAGGTGGGCTTGGAACAATGGGTTTTGGTTTTCCTGCCGCTATAGGCGCTAAAGTTGCTCGTCCTGATAGTATAGTTGTTGACATAGCAGGAGATGGTAGTTTTATAATGTCTGAGCAAGAATTAGCCTGTAGTGTTACAGAAGATATTCCTGTAATTGTTATGGTGTTAAATAATAGTGTTCTAGGTATGGTTGCTCAATGGCAAAGAACCCTCTATAGTCGGCGTTATAAGGCTATTAATTTGGGTAAATCACCTGACTTTGTTAAATTAGCCGAAGCTTATGGTGCACAGGGTATCCGTGTAGCCTCTATAGATGAATTTAAAAAGGCCATTAAAACTGCAATGACCAGCAAAGTTACCACAGTTATCGATGTTCCTATCGGTTCAGAAACTGATGTGGTGCCCTTTGTGCCTCCCGGATGTGGATTACCTGAGCAGAGAGGTGACTATTAATGGAATCTGGAAAAACTAAAATAATATCTGTGCTAGTTGAAAATAAGCCCGGTGTACTGCATTCTATAGCTAACTTGTTTAGACGTCGAAATTTTAACATTGAAAGTATAACCGTTGGTGCTACACAGCAGCAGGATATTGCCCGTATGACTATCACCGTAAATGCTGATGAGAAAACTCTTGATCAAGTTGTCAAACAAGTTGCCAAACAAATTGATGTTCTAAAAGTTGAAGAATTAGAATCAGGCAACTTTGTTATGCGGGAAATAGCTCTCATCAAAGTTGAAGTAACTGACTCCAAAACACGGTCTGATGTGATAAACTTTGTTAAGGTATTTCGTAGTCGAATAATTGACATCTCCCCTGACAGTTTAACTGTGGAGATCACCGGTGGACCTGACAAAATTAATGCGTTTCTAAACTTGATGAAAACCTTTGGAGTGTTAGAACTTGCAAGAACCGGTATAACCGCGTTAGCCCGGGGAGCTAAATCTATAAAAATAGACGACTAAAAACGGTTCCAACATGGAAAGGCTTAATTTTCCCTTTCTTCAAAGTTGCAATTGTAAAAGTAACTTTAATCCCATTTGCTAACTAAAATAATTGTTAATATACGAGAGAAGAAAAAATATGAACATTACAGAAAAAATCTTAGCTAATGCATCAAGAAAAAAAACAGTGACACCAGGAGAAATTGTGGACGCTAACGTTGATGTATTGATGACCCATGATTTAACTGGGCCCTTAGCTGTAGAGGCATTTAAAAAAATTGGTGCTGGAAAAGTTTGGGATAGCAAAAAAATAGTTATAATTTTAGATCATCAAATTCCAGCGGAATCTATAAAGGCTGCTGAACTTCACAAAATGATGCGCCAATTTGCTAAAGAGCAAAAAATCTGTATATACGATGTAGGCCGTGGAGGTGTCTGTCATCAAGTTATGCCTGAGCAAGGTCATGTAATTCCTGGCGCTGTTATCGTAGGTTCAGATTCTCATACTTGTACTTATGGTGCTTTTGGCGCTTTTTCCACTGGCATTGGGTCAACAGAGGCAGCTGCCGTTATGACTACCGGAAAAATCTGGTTCAAAGTGCCCTCCGCTATCCGAATTGTTGTTAACGGAAAATTTAACAAATACGTTACCTCCAAGGACTTAGTTCTAAATATAATTGGTAACTTGGGTGTTGATGGAGCAATATACAAGAGCACAGAATTCACAGGTCATACTATACGTGAAATGAGCATAGCCAGTAGGATGACCTTATGTAATATGGCTGTTGAAATGGGTGCAAAAAACGGTATAATTGAACCTGATAACCTAACAAGAGAGTACCTGCAAGAACGTGTTAGGACTCTGCCCGATTTTAATGCTTTAAAAAGTGATAGAGATGCTCAGTATGAGCAGACAGTAGACTTTGACGTTTCAAAAATGGAACCCCAAATTGCCTGTCCCTCCTCTGTTGATAATGTTAAACCTATCTCTGAAGTTGGAGATGTACCTATTGATCAGGCATTTATTGGGTCATGTACTAATGGTCGATTAGAAGATTTGCAATTGGCTGCTCAAATAATGAAAGGTCGAAAAGTTAAAGACGGTGTACGCGCTCTGATAATTCCTGCATCCCAAAAAGTTTATAAACAGGCTTTAACTGAGGGTTTAACTGAAATTTTTACTGACGCAGGTGCTGTTGTTTGTGGTGCAGCATGTGGTCCCTGTTTAGGAGGACATATTGGATTGTTAGCGGCAGGTGAAACCTGTATTAGTACTAGTAATCGTAACTTTATAGGTCGCATGGGTAGCACGCAGGCTAATGTTTACTTAGCCTCCCCCGCTGTTGTTGCGGCGTCCGCTATAACTGGTTGTATTACAAATCCTGCAAACTTGGAGGCAAAACAATAATGATGATTATGGAATCCAAAATTAAAGCTCCTGTTATAAAATTTGGAAACAATATAGATACAGACGTTATTTTGCCGGGGAAATATCTTGTAATAGTTGATCCCTGTGAGTTAGGTAAACATGCGTTGGAAAGTTTAGATGCTGACTTTGTCAATAAAGCAAAAGATGGCATAATTCTAGTTGGTGGCAAAAATTTTGGTTGCGGCTCAAGCAGAGAACAAGCTCCTCTGGCGCTAAAATATGCAGGTGTAAAATGTGTTATAGCAGAAACTTTTGCTCGCATTTTTTACCGTAATGCTATAAACATAGGTTTACCCGTCATAGAATGTTCTGGAATTTCTGAGGCTGTAAAAACGGGTGATGAAATAACTGTTGATCTGGAAACGGGTAAAATTCAAAACTCAGCTAATGTCAAGGTGTTGCAAGGTACCCTTTTGCCTCCGTTTATCATGAAAATTTTGATTGACGGTGGATTAATTGAGAATTTACGTAAAAAACGGTTGGAAAAGTGATGACTGCATACAAAATAGCTCTAATGCCCGGAGACGGTATAGGTCCTGAGTTAACAGAGGCAGCTCTGAAAATTTTGGATGTAGTGCAAGAAAATTTTAACATAACACTAAATATGCTTCCCGCTGAAGCAGGTGATGCTGTATATAAAAGAGCAGGTGTTGCCCTTCCTGAGGATAGTCTACGGGTTATTCGTGAATCGCATGCTTGTTTAAAAGGTCCTGTGGGTGAAACTGCGGCTGATGTTATAGTTAGACTACGTCTACTATTTGATTTATATGCAAATGTGCGTCCTATAAAGGCGTTTCCAAATGTGCCTGTAGCTCGTTCTGATATAGATATGATTTTTGTGCGTGAAAACACTGAAGACGTCTATAAAGGCTTAGAGTACAGCATAGGTGATGACACTGCTGTGTGTTTACGTGTAATTACTCGTAAGAACTGTGAACGTATTGCAAAACGTGCTTTTGAAACTGCATGTTTACGTTCAAAAAAGAAAAAGGTTACTGCTATACATAAAGCAAATGTTATGCGCGTAACAGATGGATTATTCAAACGTGTCTGCCAAGAAACAGCTAAAAATTATCCTGACATTATATATAACGAAATGTATGTTGACGCTGCTACAATGCATTTAATTCGCACTCCTCAAGACTTTGATGTGCTTTGTACTTGTAACATGTTTGGTGACATTTTATCTGATGAAGCCGCTCAGTTAATAGGCGGTTTAGGCATGGCGCCTGGCGCAAACATTGGTGACAACTTTGCCCTTTTTGAACCTATACATGGCTCAGCTCCTGACATTGCCGGCAAACAAATTGCAAACCCCATATCTATGATCCTGTCTACAAAAATGATGCTAGACTGGCTAGGCGAGCGATTTAATGACTCCAAATGTCTAAACGCTGCTGCTGCTATAGAGCGAGCAGTTATTCAAACTCTTATTAATGGTCCAACAGTTCCAGACTTGGGTGGAAAAGCCTCTACGCTACAGATGGCTCAAGCTATTGCTGTAGCTCTAAAAAATAGCCTGTGAAAATATGAATAAATCTTTTCGAAGTATTAAAATTTTGGACACAACCCTGCGCGATGGGGAACAAACTCCTGGCGTTTCTTTAACTTTAGAAGATAAAATCGAAATCGCTCAGCAACTAGACAAGCTTGGTGTTGACATTATCGAAGCCGGATTTCCTAGTAGCTCTGAGGGTGAGCGTAAAGTCGTAAAAGAAATAAAAAAATTAGGCCTAACTTCTCAAATTTGTGCTCTATCTAGATGTACAAAAAAAGACATCGATGCCGCTTTAGACTGCGATGTTGACTTAATTCACATATTTATTTCCGCTTCACCTTTGCAGATGAAGTATGCCGTAAATATGACTCCTGAACAAGTTCTCTCTTCAGCTGTTGAATCTATAGAACATGTTAAACGACATGGGGTTAAATGTGAGTTCTCCCCTATGGATGCAACACGTGCTGAAACGCCTTTTTTACATAAAATCTGTAAAGCTGCTCAAGACGCAGGCATAGATAGCCTAAATATTCCCGATACTGTTGGCTGTATGATTCCTAGAACAACTTTTGAATTATTTAAAACCCTAAAATCTGTAGTTAACGTTCCCCTAAGTGTTCATTGTCATGATGACTTTGGTTTAGCAGTTGCTAACAGCCTTGCAGCAGTTGAAGCAGGCGCAGATCAAGTTCACGTTGCCGTCAACGGGTTAGGTGAACGAGCAGGCAATGCCGCCTTAGAAGAAATAGTTACAACATTACACATGGTCTACGGTTACCAGACAAATATAAACACACGTTTACTATACTCCACTAGTCGTCTAGTTTCGTCTTTAAGCGGTATTTCCGTGCAAGTTAACAAGGCTATAGTTGGCGAAAACGCGTTTGCTCATGAATCAGGCATTCACACTAGAGGTGTAACTGAACAACCCTTAACATTTGAACCTATAAGTCCTGAAATAGTTGGTCGAACTCGCAAACTAGTTGCAGGCAAACTAGCCGGTGCACGCGGCATACAAGTGGAACTAAACGAAATTGGTATACATCCAAACGAGACTCAACTAGCAGAGATTGTTCGTCGCGTCAAAGAATTAGGTGATAAAGGTAAAGCTGTAACAGACGCAGATCTGATTGCCTTAACCTCAGCTGTCATGGGTCAAGTGATAGGTGAAGAAAAAATTGTTGACCTATGCGACATGGCCGTTATAGCGGGCATCAAAGTAATACCCACCGCCTCTGTACGCTTAGCCTTTGAAGGCAAAGAATACATCGCCGCAGAAACCGGCGTAGGCCCCGTGGACGCCGCACTAAAGGCAATTGAAAAATTAACAAACCCCTTGGGCAAAATCAAACTAAGCGAATACCGTCTTGAAGCTATTACAGGTGGATCAAACGCTGTTGCTGAAGTAGTTATAAAAGTTGAAGACGAAAAAGGCAATATAGTAAGCGCCCGCGCCACACGCGAAGACATCGTTATGGCCTCTGTTGAAGCAATGATAAACGGCATAAACAAGTGTCTACTAAAAAACCGCGTCCAAGGAAATAAACCGTCGTGAAAATAACCTATCAAGGCGAAACCGGCGCATACGGCGAAATGGCCGCCTACAAATTCTTTAGCGACAAAACAACAGTAGAACCCCTCCCCTGCAAAAGTTTCCGAGACGTTTTCGAATCCGTAAAAACCGGCACCGTACCCAACGGCGTTATACCCATTGAAAACTCTATAGAAGGCAGCGTAAACCAAAACTATGACCACTTTCTAGAATATGACCTAAAAGTCTGTGGCGAAGTAGCCGTAAAACTCGCACACGTACTAATCGTAAACCCCCAAACTACGTTTGAAGACATAAAAAACGTGCACTCCCACCCCCAAGCCCTAGGCCAATGCCGAAACTATCTCGAAAAACATAAATGGGAACTCTACCCCGAATACGACACCGCCGGCAGCGTAAAAATAATCAAAGAAAAACAACAACAAAACACCGCAGCCATAGCCAGCGAAAAAGCCGCCGACCTTTACAACATGAAAATAGTCGCACGCGACATCGCAGATAACCCCTCCAATTATACCCGCTTTCTAGTACTCGCAAACAAAGACGCCCCCCCAACAGGAGACGACAAAACCAGCATAATATTCTCAGCCAAACACGCCCCAGGAACACTCTACAACGCCCTAGAAGAATTTGCCTCAAGAAACATTAACCTAACCAGAATCGAATCCCGCCCAACAAAAACCACCGCATGGCAATACAACTTTTACATAGACTTCGAAGGCCACCAAACAGAAAAACGATGCACCGAAGCCCTAAAAGCAATAGAAAAACACACAACATTCATAAAAATCCTAGGCTCCTACCCCCGAGTCATATAATTTTAACGAAAGTTACCTATTTTTTTTATTGAGAACTAAGTTTACATGCGTTTTTACGTGGTAGTCTTGCATAGATTTTGATGATGTTATTGACATTAAGTTCAAAAAAACTCTACATGTGCCAACTCTAACTCGAAAAAGGTTAGAGATCCCCTGTAGTTTCTGTATGTCAAGTCTCCATAAAGACACCAACCAACGCAACATGACACACCTGTGCAGGTGTCTGGTTTAGCTGGGGGAGACTGTCTAAAAACTCAGATTTTAACTAACCTGGTCGCTGCAGGTAGCGTATGAAAAACATGTGGTCTGCATATAGTGTATTTCGGTTTGTGGGAGCTATTTTTTGGGCAGTCTGGGGGTGAGTGCTATTGCAGCTGGATGGTCTCATTGTTTGGCTTTGAAGAGTGATGGTACGTATGGGGCTGGGGACGTAACGATGATGGACAGTTGGGGATGGTGTCAACATAAATCGCAGTACACCCGTACAGGTGTCAAGTTCAACTGGGGTGAGTGCTATTGCATCTGGAGATTATTATTCTTTGGTTGTGCAGAGTAATGGTACGGTATAGTCTTGGGGATATAACGGCCATGGCCGGTTGAGTGATGGTACATCACAAATCGCAGTACACCCGCAAGTGCAAGAGATTAATCTGCCATTTCCCACAACAACTGCAAATACAACAACCAACCCGCCTACCAACACAAACAGTACTTTAAGGGGTATTGTTGGCTGTAGAGTGGTACTTGTCATTATTGTACTATTTGTAGTGTTTGTCCTGCGCCTCAAAAAAACCTAGCAACACCGAATAATTGCCAGAATTCTCACAATATGGCAACTTAAATTTACATTGACATGTAACTTGAATTCCCGAAAATAATTTAACCTACATTGTAAAAGACGTAGAAATGAACATGTTTTTTCAAAATAAACCGTTTAATATTTTTATTGACTTTGATGTGTGGCGTGAGTTTTACATATTTTTGTACTATAAATTTTTTGGATGATATTTTTTCGGTTTTTCCATACAAGGGTGTCTTTTTACCATCAGTATTACCGCTATTTTTAGTACATTGTACTATAAATGGGGCTATGAGTGAATATGGTTTTTTGACCAAATTAGGTCAGTTTTGACAAAATACGTGTGTATTTCGTTTTTCTCATGCGTACAATGAATTATTAGTACAAAAGACTGCAAAACACAATGTGTAAGTTAAAAAAGTTTAACCTACAGGGGTTTGTGAAAAATATGTAAAAGCGTAATTTATGTCGTACTTTAGTAATCAACCGTGTTTTTAAGATTTTCGTTATGTAGGTTAAAATTTCTACGGGAATTTAGGCAATATGGACGGGGTGTCGCAGTTTTATTCCAAGAAAGGTCTACTCTACGCCAAAAGGGCAGTGTAGCATGGGTAAAATGCTATAAGATTTGATTTCTAATCCACAAAAGTGGCTTGAAGACTATTATAAGCGTTCTAATGTTAAGGTTGTTTTTCAGCTCTAAAAGCGATAACCTTTTGTCGCTACGTAAAGAGCTTGATGAGCGTAAACGGCAGAGACTTTTAATCGTGCTTGTAACTTTAACATCAAACGTTTATGCTACCTATACTACTTGGAAGGCATTAATGCAAGAGAAAGTTGGCACACATAATATTGTCACAAAGCCTTTTTTGTAACAAGCTTTATAAAACCCTTCTTAATATGTTGTGTGAATGCTGTGGCTGAAAATATGGATAGTTTAACTTCCGTCTTACACTCTACTTCGCGAAGGCTCTCAAAGAGCACTATTTTGTCTTTATTATTTGTGGTCGTATTGTTTTCTTCTCCTTTCTTATCTGTTGTACAGGGAGAAAAATTTGACATTACCTATACATTAAAGATGGGTGGTACTAATCCGCCTGCTAATCCTGTTACGTATGATAATACTGTTGATACGCCTATACTTGACGCGTTTGATTCTGTGTATGAGTTTATGGGTTGGAACGTTATTTATTGGGCAAACTTTTCACAAG
>WQSY01000049.1 GCA_009787585.1 Candidatus Bathycorpusculum sp.
TTTTACCCGTAAAACCATAGCGTAACCTTACTTTTCTTAATTAATATCTATCAAAAACACCCGAACCAGCTCACATAATATTGCATTAAGTAACACTGTTCGTTGTAGTGTTAGTGAGTAGTCACGTAATTGATCTACCTGTTTGTCTGAAACTATTTCTTAGGGTATTTTCATGGTACTGAATGTAGCTCAGGTAGTCAGTTGTATTTTTTGTTGGAGAGTGTTCCATAAAGGTTATATGGCTTATTTATTGTCAGAATACTTTTGTAATCGTTTCATACGGTATGATGAATAGATGGGAATTAAACTTACAAAAGCTGATAAAATCTTTGTACAACAATTGCCAGTTTGTCGACTAGCAACTGCAACAGAGGACTGTGAACCTGTGGTACGTCCAGTGTGGCCTGTTTTTGATGGGATCTTTATTTATTTTGCATCTGACCCAGATACACCAAAGCTTGAACAGATAGAGGCAAACCCACAGGTATCGGTAGTTTTTGATGATTACGATGAAAACAATTGGTCCACTATATGGGGTGTTCGTATTCAAGGAGAAGCAGAGATACTTTGGAAAGGCAAAGAATACCAATATGCACACTCTTTACTTAAAGAAAAGTTTCCAGAATACCAAACAGAAGCTGGCGGATGGAAAGAAGGCGACATGCCTATTGTAAAAATAACACCCACCACCTTTACACGATGGTCTCAAGGAAAATGGAAAAAATAACAATCAACAAAAATTTTAACTCTACCCTTTTTTCACGGGTTACATAAATAATAACATTTTTTGTTACCTAAAGATTAATTCTTACATGTAATTCTGTAAACTGTTAAAAAAAGAAACTGAGTAATAAAGAAAGTAACTAATAAAAAAGATGTTAACGCTTATAATGTGCCTTAATACTATTTTGTAAAGATTTATTTAGTAAATATCACTATGTAATGTGTGAGGTTTGAAACGTTGACTCTTGAATCTGCTAAAAGTTATGGTTACATAGCAAGCATAATATTTTGCGTTATGCCCATTATATCATACATATCAAGTATAGTTATGTCTGTCCAGCTTTTCCAAATTTTTACTAACATACTATCTAATCCAAATGCGGAAACAAACTCATCACTACTTGCAGCTCTTACTTCAAGTAGTATAGCAGTAGGTGTAGGACTTATAACAGTTTTAGCTTTGAGCCTTATTGCATTAATTCTATTTTTAATTGCCCAATATAAACTATCAAAATATTACAATGAACCGTCAATCTTTAGAAACTTTATCTACATCATTCTATTTGCTATATGCTATTCTGTAATAGTGGTCATCGTAGTGGCAATATTTTTCATAGCAACAATTACCACGGCATCTGTAACGGCAGTGACCTCAGTTATAATAGCTATTGTAGTACTTGTTGTCCTAACAATAATTTTCATAATACTTGAAGCATTGCTTTGGTATCGTGCCTTTAAAAAACTCAGCGAAAAATCAGGAGTAGACGCATTTAAAACAGCAGGACTCCTCTATGTAATAGGCATGTTCATCTCAATAGTAACCTGCATCGCATGGTACTTTGCTGCAAAAGGATACAAACAACTAAAACCCCAACAAACACCAAACAACGATTGCTATACAACACCAACTTATAATCCATCAGCAACACCAACTTTGGACAGAATCTTTTGCAGCCAATGCGGAGCAGAAAACCTCTCCAGTGCCATTTATTGTAAACACTGCGGACAACCAATACAAACAACCCCAATAAACACCACTACAACGCCCTAAAAACACAAGTAATATTCACAAAAAACTATCAGATGTAGTCACTAAAAAGGCTCTTTCACAATGTTTAATATTGGCACTTAAGTATATCATGGTCAATACATACCTAATGCGTATAATGGGCGAAATATGAAACTTGGCAAAATAGTTTAACGTATTTATCATTTGACGTGCAGAAAGTCTGAGTTTAAATGATTTATACTTTTTTTCATAATTTCGGCGCATCCTTTGCAGTCGTCTTCTGCGCGGTGATAGTTAACTTGTTTATAGTCTATAGCGTCAAGAACGGTTTTTAGTTTATAGTTAGGCAACCCGGGCAACATTTTTTTAGCAACTGATATTGTGTCTATGTAATTCCATTTTGCGGTGTGTCCTAATTGTTTAGCCCAGACTTCTATAAAGCCTATATCAAAATTTACGTAGTGACCTACCAATAAGTGGTTGCCTAAAAAGTTTAATAGCTGTGGTATTACGGTGTCTATGGTTGGAGAGTTTTGGACCATTTTGTTGGTAATGCCGTGAATAGCTATGGCGCTTGACGGTATGGGTACTTTAGGATTTATCAGGGTTACAAACTTGTCAACTTCAATGCTGTTTTGGTATTTTATAACAGCTACTTCCAGTATGTAATCGCTGTTTCTGTTTAACCCAGTGGTTTCTATGTCAAGAGCTATGAACTCTTTGCAGGCGAGATTAAACCATTCTTGGGTAAATAGGCTCACTATTTCAGACTGTTTATGATGTTGCTGATGATGATGTCCATAGAAGTATTGGTATGCGTAAGAGGTTGGGGAACATAAAACGTGTAGGTTAGGGCACCATTTAAAGGCGTTTTCGGCGATACTTGTTATAGCGTCAGGGAGTGTTATACTATTTAGTTTTTCACATCCCCAAAATGCGCTCTCGCCAATATGGGTTACACTTTTGGGAATATTTATATTTGTCAAGTTTTTGCAAAGAGAAAAAGCTTTGGCATTAACAAGAGTTACGCTATCGGGAATTAGTACGGTTTCTATGTCTAATCGATTAAAAAAGGCGAGTTGATCAATTTCTGTATATCCATGGGGAATAACCACATTTGAGCCTCTCAACAGTTTCGCTTCAATAAAAGTTAGCACTTTAGTTGAAGAACCAGTGTTGCCTATCATGTCAACTATTCTGCTCCATCTCGTTTATGCAAGATCTGTTGCTGTTGTCGTTGTTGTTCTTGTTTAATATTTTTTAGCCAATTAAATATGCGTATCGACGGCTCCTGTTTAAACTATCGTTTTTAACTCTTTAATGGTTTCTGATTGTAAAAATTTTTTGAACACCTTTGAGTAGAAAAAGTGTTTATGTCACCCTAGTTATGTACATCGACAAAGTATAAACATTTATTGTATAATGTGACAATGATTATTATGTATCATGTTTATTTGGTATGTTAAACTTTTTGTACGATATTTCGATGAGGTTAATGCTTATAAGGGTATACAGTGCAATAGTTGCTATTTAATCAGTAAAATGCTTCAGGAGAAAAGTTTATGACCTCAAAGCTACCGTTAGATGAAGGCTCTAAAAAAGTTCAAACATACCTGTTAGATGACATTGATAAACAGCTCTTACAGTTTTTACAGGATGATTTTCCCCTAGTTGAGTCTCCTTGGAGTGAAATAGGTAATAAACTAGGAATGTATGAGGATCAAATTGTAACTCGTATCGAAAAGCTTTTCGCTGTAGGTGTCATACGAAAAATTGGTCCTATTGTTAACCTCTCAAAAATTGGGTACCAATCAACTACTCTTGTTGCACTGTGTGTTCCTGAAAATCAAGTAGATAATGTTGCTTCTATAATTAATCAATACAGTAATATTTCGCATAATTATGAAAGGGCGCATAAATATAATGTCTGGTTTACCTTAGCTGCAAAAAGTGAAGAGGAATTAACGTATACGTTAAATGAGATACTGCAAAAAACAGGTGTAAATCAAAATGATGTTTTGAATTTACATACGATACAGCGTTTTAAAATTAATGTAAATTTTAAATTAAAAAATAATGATGTTTAGGAGAAAAAATATTTGGATAAAATTGACGAGTTTTTACTGTCGGAGTTAAGTCAAGGAATTTCTTTAACGGCTAAACCATTTAACAACATCGCCGTTAAGCTAGGTATATCATCTGAGGAAGTTTTAACTAGGCTTGTAAAATTAAAACAGGCAGGTGTTATCAGACGTTTTGGTGCTACTTTGAAACCTAATAATATTGGGTTAATAGCAAATGCAGTAATTGCCTGGCGTGTACCCTCTGTTCGAACAAATGAGGTGGGCAAATATTTTTCGTCTTTTAGTGAGGTAACTCATTGTTATGAGCGCAGTACCGTTCAAGGTTGTTGGGAGTATAATATGTACATAGTTATGCATGCGCAAGAGCAGCAGATAATAGAGCAGAGGGTAAAGAGTTTAGCTAAAACTATTGGTATTTTTGAATATGTTATACTATACAGTAAACGTGATTTAAAACATCGTTAAGGAGTTAAGAAATGTTAAATCTTACAAAAATGTGGTGTAATCAACCAGGGTCCATGGATCAACTTCGTTACAGTCATACAGCACATCAACGTCCTGTTGTTGTGTGGAATACAACAAGGCAATGTAATTTACAGTGTATGCACTGTTATTCTCAATCAGAAAACAAAATTTATCCAAACGAACTTTCAACGGAGGACGCAAAACGCTTCATTGCAGACCTTGCAGATTTTCATGTTCCAGTTCTTTTGTTTTCGGGTGGTGAGCCCATGATGAGAAAGGATCTTTTTGAGTTAGCTAAATTTGCCTCTGACTTTGGCATTCGTACTGTTATGTCAACTAATGGAACGCTCATAACTAAGGAGGCGGCGAAAAAAATTAAGCAGGTCGGTTTTCAATATGTTGGAGTAAGTTTAGACGGTATAGGTCAAACAAACAATCGTTTTCGCGGGTCAGCTGACGCGTTTGAAAGAGCAGTTAATGGTATCCGTAACTGTATAAGTGAGGGTATAAAAGCGGGGTTACGTTTAACGGTTAGTAAATACAATTTTGCAGATATTTTGGCAATTTTTGATTTCATAGAAGCTGAAAAAATTCCACGTGCCTGTTTTTATCATTTAGCTTATGTTGGACGGGGAACAGACATAGCTAAAGATGATTTAACACATAAGCAAACTCGTCAATTTATGGATACACTACTATCTAAGGCAAGTGAGTTTCAACAGAAAGGTTTAGGCACTGAGATTTTAACTGTTGACAATCATGCTGATGCTGCATATGTTTATATGAAAATTAAGGAAAAAGATTCTATTCGAGCTGAGCAGGTTATGCAGTTACTAAAGCTCAATGGGGGAAATAGTTCAGGCCGAGGTATTGGGTGTGTAGATTTTAATGGTTACGTGCATCCGGATCAGTTCTGGCAGCATTATAGTTTAGGTAATGTTTGTGAGAAAAAGTTTAGCCAAATATGGGCGGATTCTTCGGAGCATTTGTTAAATCAGTTACGTAACAGAAAAACTCATCTTAAAGGTAAATGTCAAACGTGTAGGTTTCTAGATATTTGTAATGGAAATTTACGGGTTAGATCTGAGGCTGCTTATAATGATGTTTGGGCGCCTGATCCTGCATGTTATCTTACTCCAGAAGAAATTCAGCAGGTTTGATCAAATGACCATGTCAGCTAACAATTTTGTCTCTGCCGTGTTGTCGCCTAGGGTTGTAGCTTGGGAATCTACTCGTGCTTGCAAGTATGCCTGTCAACACTGTAGGGCTCTAGCCCAAAAACAGGCTGACCCAGATCAGTTAACCACAGAAGAGGCCTACAACATGATAGATCAAATATCGTTGTTTTGTAAACCGGTCTTTATTATAAGTGGTGGAGACCCCTTGCAGCGAGAAGACATTTTTGATATTGCCAAATATGCCTCTAAACAAGGTTTACGTGTTGTTATGTCGCCCAGTGGTAGTGACATAAATTTTGAAATTATGCAAAAAATGAAGACTTCTAATATAGAGATGATATCTTTAAGTCTAGATGGCTCTTCAGCGGCAGTTCATGATGGTTTTCGTATGGTTTTAGGTGCATTTGATTTAGTAATGCAAAATATGACTTTAGCGTGCGAGTGTAAAATGCCTTTTCGCATAAATACCACAGTTACTCAGCATAATCTTACAGATTTGCCAAATATTCTAAAGTTAGTCACAGATAGTGGCGCCGTTGAGTGGGACGTTTTTATGCTAGTTCCTACAGGTAGAGGAAGAATTCAAATGGAGATAACACCTAAGCAGTATGAGGAGACTCTGCAGTTAATTTATAGCACAAATTTAACATCACGTATTCCAATTAAAGTTACCTGCGCACCACAGTATGTTAGAATTATTGCTAAGCACTCAGGAGGGGGTACTTTAGAATCTCGTAGGCATCATGGAGGTCGAGGTTGTATGGCCGGTAATGGTTTTTGTTTTATAAGTCATATAGGTGAAGTTTATGGTTGTGGTTTTCTGCCCCTTAGAGCGGGAAATATACGACGGCAGGCCTTCAGTGAAATCTATACAAATTCGCCTCTGTTTAAACAATTGCGCAGTCCTCAGTTGTTAAAAGGAAAATGTGGTACATGTGATTTTAAAGTTGTCTGTGGTGGGTGTCGTGCAAGAGCATTTTCCACAAGTGGGGATTATCTACAAGAAGAGCCTTTCTGTAAATATGTCACAGTTTAACTGGACTTGTTATTGTCGGGTTTTTTCAATTGAAACATTATGAATTTAATAATTATGTGTCTATTTTTTTATTTTCTTTGATTGTTGTTCGCTACTAATTTTTTGCGTGGTATTAACATGTAAGGCAATTTTTTTGTATTTATTGTCAACACTTGGCGTAATTTTTTAATGTTGTAAGTAGTCATATAGTCGGAAAAATGATTATCAAATTTTAGGTTTTTTGCAAGCAAAAGATGTAAAAACAGCATGGAAAAGATCCCGATTTAGCAAAACAAAATAAGCTCAAAATGGGCTTTAAATGGCAAAAGAATGGGGCAAACCGCCTCAGTACCTGCTTACCGAAACAGGAATAAACTAAACCCATCATACTCAAAAAGGCTCACTCGACTTTATCAAAACACACAAATCGAAATCTACATAGGAGTGTAACAAAAGTGGCACATACACTCCGACTTTTAATAAAAATCCCCGTCCCTGCTGTAGGCGTCCACCGCGTTCAAGACTTTCGGCGGAACTCCTTCCTACAAACAGCAGCAAGAGCTAAAGTCCCGACTACTGCCGCTTACGTGGTTGAAACTGTCCTCTCCCTATCGGGCGTTTTGTATTTTTTCCTAAAAAACAAAGGAAGGGCGCACTTACACATTCCCACGGAATGCCAAACCGCGAAACCCTACAAAACATACGGCTTTGATGACAACTTAGACACTCAAAAACGGAGGAACCCCTAACGCCGATCTATCATTTAAGCGTTAAGATTATCGGCAGGGAGTCGGGGCGGTCGGCTGTTGGCGCGTCGGCGTACAGAGCGGCGGAGAAACTAAAGTCGGTGGACGCGGCGGCGTACCGTTCGGGCGAGGCTTTGGGCGGCGATGGCGCGGAAATCATTCATGATTACACAAGGAAAAAGGGCGTTGTACATAAGGAAATCTTGTTGCCCGACAACGCGCCCGAAGAATACCAAGACCGTCAAACCCTTTGGCGAGCGGTCGAGGCAAGGGAAAGGCGGCACGACGCGCGGTTGGCGCGTGAAATCGAGGTCGCTTTGCAAAAAGAGTTTGATTTACAAGAAAATATAGCCCTTCTGCGCGAATACATCAAAGAAAATTTTGTTGACAAAGGCATGATTGCAGATTTTGCGGTACACTATGCAAGAAGTGAGAATCCACACGCGCATATTATGCTGACCACCCGCCATGTTACGCCTGACGGGTTTAAGGGTAAAAACCGCGATTGGGACAAAGACGCCGAGCTTTTACGTTGGCGCGAAAACCGGGAGGAGATTAACAACCGTAAATTTGCGGAAAAAGGACTTGCCGAGCGCATCGACCACCGCACCCTAAAAGCGCAGGGCATAGACCGCGAACCGACAATACATCTGGGACACAAAGCGGCGGCATTGGAACGCAAGGGCATACGCACCGCAAAAGGCGATTACAACCGCGAAATCCAACAACGCAACCTTGAACGCGCCGCCGAAAGGGCGGCATCAGGAGTGCGGAACCAAACAACCGATTTTACGCAACATCACGCCGCCAACCTTAATTCGCCCGCCGTAGGCGCGGCATCAGGAGTGCGGAACCAAACAACCGATTTTACGCAACATCACGCCGCCAATGAAGAACGCAAGCAAAATGAAAAATCCGCTGACGAAACAGCACAAACCCTGAACGAATTAAGAGATTATTATATCACGCTTGAAAAAGACCTCTCCGCGCTGATACCAAAACGCAACGAAATAAGACAGGAACTCCCGCGCCTAACCTTCCGCGCCGAAAACATTGACGAACACACAAAAAACATCGAGATATTACAGGGTAAAATCGCGGAATTACAAGAAGAACGCCAAAACCTAAACTTTTTACAACGGGCTAAAAAACAGGAAACCGACCAAGCAATCAAACACGCACAACAGGAGCTTAAACGAGCCGAAATATTTTTCGTCAACCGCTTCGGCGTTACCCCCAACCAAGCCCCCAACGAAATCAAACGCATAGATGAAAAAATCCGCACAAAACAAGCCGACCTAACCGCCAAAAACACCGCCATACTTGACATAATGAACAATCAAGACAAAATCCTCTTAGAATATCACACCCAAAAACTAATCGCCCAAACCCGCCCCGACGGTCAGCAAATCGAGAAAATATTAGAAAAACTGAACAAACCACCCGACAACACCCACGCCCGCTTACTCCAAGAACGCATAGACCGCCGCCTCAACATCATCCCCGACCAAGACTTCCAAAGAATTATCGAAAAATTACCTCAACATCAAGCCCAAACCCTAATTCAACAACGCAAACACGCCGAAGAAAAAGCATTAAGCGAACTCGAAAAACTCCGCAAACAAACCAAAACCCGCGACTTAACACATAGCCGTTAAAATAACGAACTGATATTGTCACACATCTTTTTATTCCGTCTCTAAAATTTTCAAATACTCCCTTACCCCATGTAACACCCAATAAGCAACAAATAATCAACCGTATAAAGTTTGCAGATAAATAATAACTCGTTTTTCGGAACAAGGCTTATTACAATAGCAATAAATGTACGTTTATGTTTAAGGGGTAGGCTCAACAACACATTGCCTTTACCTTATCATATACAAGAAGGCAGATTAAACATGAGCGAAATAAGAATTAGCAAAGAAGCATTAGCAGCTATAGCAATATTAGTTGGTGCATTATGTATATTTGGTGTAACATTTGCCATGATAACCATTAATAATAAACCAACATATGTGTACACCCCGCAAAACACACCACAACTAAGACCGGCTAACATATACATCACAACACAGAGTGGCGAAAGAAGTGGCGCAGACATAATTGTTAAATGTACTTTTCATAATCGTGGTGAAATGTATGGTGTGCAAAGCTACAGAGTTAGAATTACATATGACGATGGAAGCGCAATATATAGTACTGATAAAGTAATATATTTAGATGTTAACGAATTCAAAAATGCTGAATGGTACATTAAAGACCCATACCCATATACTAAAAGCAGGTATGATATAGAAAAATGTTAGGAGCTACACAATACAGCATAGAGAAATGTTAAGGTATTGTATAATCAAAGGGGAGCGTCGGCGATTTAGTGTAAACGGTGAGTATCACCAATAATAAATTTGTTAATAATTTTAGTATCAGTTGCAGGATAGGGCACTGCGGGAGCGCAACCTGAGCGGCAACTGTTGCCGGAAGTGATGGGCGGCACGACTCTGCTCGTGTCGCTTTTCCGCATCATTTTCGGCCCAACGCGATAAACTCACGCGCTTTCTTTCGGAGCGAGTTCATCTTCAAAGAAAACACTTATCTGCCCTATTATTATGCCCCAATTTCTTATGGGATTATACCATTTTTTGGCTATTTCCTGCACCGAAAGATAGATTGATTTTTTCAATGAATCGTCCGTGGGGAATGACGTCTTGTTTTTGGTGTGTTTACGCAACATTCGGTGGAAACCTTCGACCGCATTTGTGGTGTAAATCAGGCGTCGCAGCTCGTCGGGATATTGAAAATACTCGGTTAAATCAGCCCAATTTGCACGCCACGATTTGTAAATTTGCGGATATTTGGCGTTCCACTTTTCGCCGAAAAGCTCAAGCTGAAACTCTGCGTTTTCAGCGTTGTTGGCATTGTAAATTAGCTTCAGATCCGCCATGACGGGCTTCAAATCCTTGTATGACACGTGTTTGGTGGAATTGCGGATTTGGTGGATGATACAAAGTTGCTGACGCGTCTGCGGAAAAACGGTGTTGATTGCGCTGCCAAAACCGTTTAGGTTGTCGTGGCAGGCTATCAAAATCTGCGCCACGCCGCGGTTTTTGAGATCGTTGCACACCAATGTCCAAAAACTCGCGCTTTCGTTGTCGCTGATCCACAGCCCCAAAATGTCCTTTTTTCCGTCCATATTTATGCCCAAAACGGTGTAAATACAACGGTTGATTATCTTGCCGTCTTTGCGGACTTTGAACACCACACCATCGAAAAAGACAACCGCATAAACGCTGTCCAGCGGGCGATTTTGCCATTCCATCACGAGCGGCATGACCTTGTCGGTGACCGAGGAAATCATGTCCTTCGAGGCGGAAATTCCGTAGATGTCCTGCATTGTCGCCGAAATATCGGCGGTGGACATGCCTTTGGCGTACATGCCGATGATTTGGTTCTCAATGTCCTTGCCCTTAGTTTGATATTTCGGCACAATTTTTGGCTCAAATGTGCCGTTTCTGTCACGCGGTATCTCAATTTCCGCCTCGCCATGCTGCGTCGAAATCGTCTTGCGATTGCAGCCGTTGCGCGAATTTCCGCTGTTATTGCCGATTACGGCGTGTTTGTCATAGCCGAGATGAGCGTCCATTTCGGCCTGCAAAATTGTTTCTACCGTGTCCGCGAACAACGACCTTATCGCGTCCGCCACATCCTCTTGCGTGCGGCATGTCTTTGCTAACTCTTTCGCTAATTCGTGCTGCGTTGTGTTGATAGTTTTGCTCATAAAAATAATCACCCTTTCTATTGGTGATTATTTCCATTTACACTAACTTTCATACGTCCTCGAGGAGGTCTATTATATCATATCGCCAAATCTTGTCAATATTTTTCCTAACAAAGTTTGCGCTCGCTCCGAGGCGTTACGCGCTAAAGGCGCGGTGGTGCTGAAAGGACTTTGACCCGCCGCGATTCTCTGCTAAAATCACCGCTTCTGTCAAAGTCCTCTCCGTGAGCGCACGACCCAACGTAATGACAGGGGATTAGAGTAACCTTTGTTTTACTTGCTCTCAAATTTTAATGGCAAAACCTTTTTTGTTGATGTTTATGGTTGCAACCGACCGAACTTTAACGGTCTAATGTCCCATTCTGCAAGATTGTAAGGATGTTTAATTCTTTGTTGCCAAGCTACACGTGAGGGAGCCATAAGAGAGGAAAATATGAAGATTGTTAATCCCGACTCTCTCGCGCATATTACTATAAACGAGTTGGACTATTAAATATCTTTGTACTTGTGGTGCTACGCGCCAAAATGGCATGGTATGCTGAAATGCTCGACACCTACCCGGTAACGCCCCCTATTTAGGGCGTTACTACGCCCGAGCCTCTACGCGAGTACTTAACTGGGTGCAAGTAAAGTATGCGTCTTTTATCATAAATATCTTCTAAATAAAGTAGCACCTTTGTTTTTTTGCTTAAAATCTTTATAAGACTTATCTTTAAATGTGCTATTAAATACTATGGCATAACCTTCGTTAAAAACGAGTCCCGCAAACTCTTTATCTTTCATCATTCCTCGTTTCAGAGCATCTACTAAAATCTGTAATCCCTGTTCGTTACCCAAAAGCTTTCCAACGAATGTTGGCTCATTCATAGATTTAGTAACTGCTTCTGCCAAAAGATCTCTACCATATTCCCTAACCAAAAGTTTTTTTACAAAAGCAACTTGTGATTGGGGCTTGTCCTTTTTATACGTTTGTCTAAACTTCTCAACTCCCGGATTTAATTCTAAACTCATTTTTCTTTTCCTTTCAATAGACCTGCCCTGAACCCATCAAAATTCAGAGCCTCCAGTCAATATATTTATTTAATAGTCCACTTTTTTGTACTACCAAAAAATATTTCAGTTTTTCAGTATCGAACAAAATGATAAAAAATAGTGTACTACCCATAAGAGTAGAACTTAACGATTAAATTCTATAATTATTGCTTTTTACATCTTATATTCTCCACTATATCATATAAACCATCTTTAAAAAGGTGTTTGTGTTTCTCGTTTATATACGGATAAAGCAAATCACTGACTTTCTGCAATTTTTCATAAATTTCTTGACGAGCATTATCTACTTTTTCTTTATATTTTAGAGGCTCTTCAAATAAGTTGTCCAATGATTCAATAGTAGCCTCACTAGGATACTGCACATGGTTTCCAACGATTCCTGCATTAATTTTTAAAATAGGTTCAATATATGTCGGGTAAATTTTATTATTAAAATAAGTTATGCTTGAAAGATATCGATATGTAGGGTCTATTGCTTCTTGTACAAACATTTTTTCATTTTCACGATAATAGCCATTAAGAAACCTCTGAGGATATTGTGAAGCAAAGCAATATTTTTGTATTTTCTCTAGATGCCCTATGCCCGTCTGAATATCATTTATAAAATCTTTGTTGATTTGCTGCCCCATTGCATCAAACCTAATAAGTGTTGATAAAAATTGCGGACAACAAGATATATAAGAACTTTCATCATCATAAGATAACGTTTTAAACGCTTCTGAAGGTATACGTGAATGAGAAACCAGTCTATAAAGAGCATTATAAAAATTTTTTTCTTTACATTCTTCGGTTAAACTGTATGTTATTGCAAAGTTTAACGCATCTACTTGATTATTAATATTATGTGCAGGTCCACGTCAATTGCATGAGTTTTTTTGATGTGGCGAACTAGCTTTGAGGTTTTTTGGAAAAACTATTTTACTATATTGACAGGATTTGCTCGAGATATTT
>WQSY01000050.1 GCA_009787585.1 Candidatus Bathycorpusculum sp.
GTTGTCATTTGAACCCACAGATTCAAATGCTATAGTGAATGTTTTATGTTTTTCTAATTTCAAAAAACTAGTTTTGGTTCCGGTTCAGCCGGGTTAGGGTTCTATAAGTGAGAGGTAATAGTAAAAGGGTTATTTATTGCAAAGGGTTTTTAAATAACAAAAGAATTTATGAGAAGCACTCTTTAGGCGTAAGCCCAATGGGAAATAAAATGTTGAAAAGAGAATAGATAAGTCCTAATTCTCTATTTCAGCAAACATCACGGGGACCGGTAGCTCAGCACGGCTGGAGCGTTCGACTGATAATCGAAAGGTCGCCGGTTCGAATCCGGCTCGGTCCACCATAATAATTAGCTAGAAATGTCCTGTAACAATTTTGTAGACTAAATCTACAAGTTTTTAGGAATATTTTTCAAAAGTAAGGATAAAAATTGGTTAGTCTATGGTTATTGTGCCGACAATTCGCAGTTTTGCGCCTTCTAGGTACATAAGTACTGCTGTGTCACCTGTTTTGTAAGCTAGGGGTTTGTCTAGTGTCATAGTTATTGTTACTTTTCGAAAGTCGGTTTCTTCTGTTACGGCATCTATTTTTGCTGTTAGGAATTGTGTCCAGTGTCCTATGTGCATGACCATGTCTTGTTTTAGGGGGGAGGGCCAGTATTTAATCAGTTGCGCTTGGCATTTTATGGTTTTGCTTGTTTTTACTGTTGGGTCGTTTGTTAATACGGTGCCGCGGTCAAGGTTTTCAACGTCTATACCTTTTAGGGCTAAACCTACGCGGTCGCCTTCACTTGAGAGGTCCCATTCTTGGTCATGTTTTTGTATTGAGCGAACTTGAGTTGTTTTACCGGCGGGCAGTACATTTAGGGTTGCATGTTTTTGGATAAAGCCGTTAGCTACAACGCCTAGTACTACAACACCTACGCCTTTAACGTTAAAGGCATGATCTACAGGCACTATGCCAACTGGTTGCTGACCAAAGGTTAATTCCAGAGTTTTCTGTTTTGCAGCCTCTGCTAATAATTGTTCACGAAGTTGTATAGGGTCATCGTTTATTATTTCAAAGTTTTCAAGGCTAGTTCCTTTAATTAGGGGTAAAATTTTTTCTTTGGAAACATAATTACGTAACACGAAATAACCGCTTTCTATACCGACAACCTGTAACATAACAAGACATTCACCCAATAAAGAGTTTACTTCATCTACAACTATTACAGCTTTTTTTGCTAGGGAAACCGCGTAGAATAGGGGAGCAAGCCGTTCAGGGTAACGAGAAGGCTCTATAAGAGTAAGTGTGTTATCATCTTTTTTCAAGTTATAAAAAATAATATCAGTTGCAGTTCCTTTTTTACCAATATTACCGGCATATCCTTCACTGCCCAAAACAGCCACAGTTAAATTTCCCATAAACATCCCTTGTTACGATTGAAAAATATACTCATAAAGATAAGTGTTATCAACAGTTCAAATATTTTCTCTATAACAAGCACAGCAAACACTTAAACATTTAACATGATTGACAAATTAAAGTTGCTATCTATTGTATTGAGATTTTTTATGGTAAATAATAAAAGGGTTTGCTTTAACGTTAAGGTGAGAAAAAATGTTAAAGCTAAATGAGCCTATGATTATTGTAAATTTTAAAACTTATTTGGAGTCAACGGGCAGAAAAGCCTTTGAGCTAGCAAAACAGGCTGAAAGAGCTAGTAAAGAAACAGGTGTTCAAATTATAGTAACACCTCAATTTGTTGATTTAGCTAAAATTGCAGAGAGCGTTGAAATTCCAGTTTTCGCCCAACATTTGGACTCTATAAAACCGGGCAATAACACAGGTCACATTTTGGCTGAAGCTCTAAAAGAAGCCGGTGTAACGGGCACACTTGTTAATCATTCAGAGAGACAACTTTGCCTAAGCGACATTCAAACCTCAATTGAGCTTGCTAAAGAAAAAGGCCTTATAACCTGCGTATGCGCAAATAATCCCGCCACAAGCGCCGCCATAGCTGCCCTAAAACCGGATATAACCTCAATTGAACCACCTGAACTTATTGGCACGGGAATTTCAGTATCTAAGGCAAAACCGGAAATTATAACTAACACTATAGATTTGGTGCATCAAATAAACATGAAAATGCCCATTTTATGCGGCGCAGGCATTAGCCAAGCAGAAGACGTTACACGGGCATTATCTCTTGGAACACAAGGAGTACTAGTTGCAAGCGGCATTGTTAAAGCAAAAGATCCCTACAATATCCTACTCGCATTTGCTAACGCAACAATACAAAAAAATAGAGAGGACAACATTTGAAAGTTGAACCTGAATGTGCATCATGTATTCTTTACCGCGCACAAATACAAGTTTATCAAGCCACCACAAACCCCGCTCTACGATTCAGATGCATGTCAGAAATTGTAAAGCTTATAAATCGTGACTTTAAACCCTCCACAGTTGCAGCAGACATTAGCACTACAAGAGACCGTATAATTCGTCAATTAACCAGCAATTCAGATCCATACAAACAAGTCAAGAAACAAGCAAACGAAAAAGCACTTAAACTTTTGCCCCAAGCCAAAAAATTTGTACTCTTAGGTCATACCCAACAAGAAAGATTCAAAAAAGCATGCCTATGCGCAATAGTGGGCAACATCATGGAGTTTGATATTCCAGGGCACAAATACACTCTGAAAAGTCTGTCAAAAATAATCAAAGACGCTGCCAAAGACTTAGTTATAGATGATATAGACCAAGCATATGAAATCACTAAAAAAGCAAACAGCGTTCTGTTTCTTGCAGATAATGCAGGAGAAATCGTTTTTGACAGCCTACTTGTGGAGCAACTTAAAAACATGGGTCTAAAAGTTACATACGTTGTTAAAGGTGGTCCAGTAATAAATGACGCCACATTGGAAGATGTAGAATTATCAAACATTGATAAACTTGCCGACGAAGTTATAACCACAGGTGCGGACGCCATTGGTCTTATAAAAAAACATGTTTCACCAGAATTTCTAAAAATCTACGAAGAAGCAGAACTAGTTTTCGCTAAAGGCATGGGATACGCGGAAACCATAACAGAATATAAATACACAAAACCCCACCTGCATCTCCTCCGAACAAAGTGCACTCCCGTAGCAAATTATTTCTGCGTTCCACGAGACAAAAACATTGCAAAACTAGTATCATAAGAATAAATTGTGTTCCAAAAGTAGATTATCAGACGTTGTTGGATAAGCTTTTTATGGAACAGCCACTTCTTGAGAGTAATTGGCGGGTGAGTTCTCCTACCCGTTCCGCCAAGTATAAAACCCGGGCAGGGAGGATCAAATTGCAAAATAAAACCAAAATGATAGCTTTAATGTCGATATACGCTGCACTTTATGTTGTGTTAGTGTTTTTTAGTCCATTTCCGCCATATGGGCCTCTCCAAATTCGTATAGCTGACTGTTTAATTGCTGTGGTGCCACTGCTGGGTTTTGCAGGTGTTCTTGGACATACCTTAGGAGTTTTTATAGCCAATATACCTTCAGCATTTATGCCATTTGATTTACTAAACGTCATACCATCGTTTATAATGTCATTTATGGTCTACTATATTTACAGAAAAACTAACAATAAATACACGGTTATAGCTACCTGCTCTGCTTACTCAGTAGTTCTTGGGATAACTGTTGGTTACATGTTATCATATTTTGGTAACCCTTTATTTGAAACTATTTTGTACGTCACGATTGGAAATATAGTTGCCAGCGTATTACTAGGGTGGCCACTGTTTATACTGCTTAAACGGTTAGGTATTCAACAATTAATAGGACAAGAAAAAGAGCGTGGTAGAGCAGATGAATGATAATAAGAAGTGTGTGGTTATTCTTAGTGGTGGGCCAGATTCGGCTATAGTTGCGTATTGGGCGAAAACTCTTGACTATCAGGTATATCCGCTTACTTTCAAGTATGGACAAATTGCTGTTAAAGAAACCTTTGCTGCTCAGAAAATTGCAGAAACCTTAGGTATTAATACAAAAATCATTGACATTTCAGCTTTAAGGGATATTTTTAATCAGACGTCCTCGCTTGTTAATAGGGATATTCCGTTAACCAGTGAGTTTACTGCTTCTATTATTGTACCGTTTCGTAATGGCATTTTTTTATCGGTAGCTGTAGCTTATGCGTTAACTGTTGGGGCAGACAAAATTTTTTATGGTGCTCATGGTTCAGATGAGGCATGTTATCCTGATTGTCGTCGTGAATTTTATGAAGCTTTTGAAAAAGCAGCCCAATTAGGCACTGATCAAAACATTAGTATTTGTGCTCCTTTTAGTGGCAAGGAAAAAGCAGAACTCTTCAAAATAGGTGTAGAGTTGAAAGTTCCTTTAGAGCAGACATGGTCATGTTATTTAGATAAAGAAAAACACTGTGGACAATGTGAAGCGTGTATTAATCGCAAAAAAGCGTTCTACAAAGCAAACATAGTAGATCCAACAAAATATAAATAAATCATTAACTTAGCAGACAATCAAATATAGTTCCAAACAAATAATTTCAGGTAACCTAGTTATTTGGTATGTAATGTTTTATGTTACAGAAAGAGTTATAGTGCATGTTTGAACAGAATACTTTGAGCAAATATTATGTCAACTATGGAATTTACAGCGTCTGTGAACCAGTCAGGGACTCTTTTTGGGATACCTATGCAAATTATTTTGGTGCTACTAATTATAATTATATCAGTTGTTATAGAGCGTTGTATAACAGTGTATTTGTCTCGTTTCTCTAAACGAGCAAAACTTGAGCTAAACACTACAAACAAGTTGGTGTTAACTTTTAGAGTTCTAATTTTAGCCGGTGCATTAATCGCAGTAAGCAGAGTTGGCGGCTTGCCCTCAGAGTTACTTATATCTTTCTCTGCAGTTAGTGGAGCCGCTTTAGGATTTGCTTCCCAAAAAACCATAGGCAACTTTATCGCGGGACTTTATCTTTTAGCGGCTCGACCGTTTAAAGTAGGAGACTATGTTAAAATTGGAACAGTAGAAGGTATAGCACAGGAAGTCACTTTAAACTATGCCAAAATACGAACTGGGGGCAACAACACTGTAGCTATTAGTAATCTGCAAATACTTGAACGAGACATAACCAATTACCTCTATGAAATCACCGCAGAGGGCAACATTTACTGCTACACCTTTGAGATAGGCTTTGACCATCTAGTTTCCTCAGAGAAACTCTTAGAAATCTTTAACACAACATTTAACCTCTACAAACATCACTTCCAAAAAAAACCCTTCTGCACCCTAACACGTTCAACAGCTATAGAAAGAGTTTACACAGTCTACTTTTACACTCCAGATACAAACGAAATCTTTAAAATAAGATCACAAATAGCTGATCAAGTTTTCAAGCTCTGGGACGAAGAGAGAGCAAAAATAAGAATAGACCAACAAAAACAGTAACAGACCAACAGGTTTACCGTATAAAAACATGTATGTATAAGGTCTTGGAAATAAAAGCCCCAAGGCTCATACTGCGTTTTTTCTGCTCCTTACTAATAATACAAATCACGCAACTAAATTAGTTGCATCATATTCTTTGGAGCTGTTTTTGGTTTTACAGGTTAGGGTTATTTGGTTCTATGATTATTTTTAGCGATTCGCCGTTATTGGTCATTAGTCGAAAGCCTTCTTGTGCTTCGCGTAGAGGTAATCTATGGGTTATCATATTTTTTACGTCTAGTTTTTTTGTTGCAAGAACAGCTAGGGCTTCTTCTAGATCATTTGGTGCTGCGCCATAGCTGGTTTGTATGGTGATTTCGTTTCTCCAGAATTGGTTAAGAGGTAGCGGGATTTTTACAGAGGGTTCAGGTACAGCAAAAAATAGAATAGTGCCACCTTTTTCTATACAGGCCGTTGACAGGGTTACAGCAGATGTTGCTCCGGTGCAAACAATAACGCGATCAGCTAGTCGGCCCTCGTTTAGGGCTTTAATTTTTTGCGGTAAACTGTCATCTGAGTTAAAGGCATAATCTGCTCCGAATTTTACAGCTATACTCATACGATACGAGTTAATGTCTGCAACTATGACTTTTTTTGCGCCTTTAAATTTAGCAAGTTGCACATGTAAAATACCTGAGATACCGCTACCGATTATTAGAACAGTGTCATCTTTTTGTATGTTAACTAATCTTTGACCGCGAGCAACACATGCTAAGGGCTCTATAAATGTGCCCTCTTCAAATGTTAAAGCATCAGGTAGTTTGTATATGCCTAGTTGTACATTTATTTTTGGAACTTTGATGTACTGTGAGAAGCCACCGGGGAAATAGTTAGTGTTATGGAGAGTTTCGCAGGCAGTGTGATGACCTTTTTTACAGTAAACACAGGCATTACATGGAACATGATGAGAAACAAAGACGCGATCGCCAACTTTTAGATTGGAGACAACTTTTTTTCCTATCTGCTCTATTACACCAGTAGCCTCATGGCCTAATACCCGCGGTGCTTTAGGTAGACGATACCATTCCAAAACATCACTACCACATATACCACTTGCCATAACTTTTAGTAAAACTTCTTCTTCCCCTATCTCAGGCATAGGAAACTCTTCAACAGGAATTTCCTTATTATTGTAATAAACCGCAACGAGCACAAATTTCACCGTTAAACTACTACTACTGCTACTGTTGAGTTTTTCCAGTTATAATTTGGTTATAGAGGTCTTCTGCTTCTTTAGCTGTAAAAGCATCATGTATTATAGCGCGGATAGCTCTTATGGAGGCCACTGGATGTTCTGTTTGCCAAATGTTTCTACCCAAGTTAACACCTATAGCACCTTTTTGTATGCCATCGTATACAAAGTCAAAGACTTCACGCTGAGTATCAGCTTTAGGTCCACCTGCAATAACAACAGGAACAGGGCAGCCGTCAACAACTTTTTCAAACCGTTCAGCACAATAATATGTTTTTACTACACGAGCGCCAAGTTCTGCGGCTATACGAGCGGCGAGAGCTAGATATCTAGCCTCTCTTTTTTCAAGCTCTTTACCCACAGCACAAACAGCCATAACGGGTATTCCATAGTTTTCACATTGATCAACAAGTTTTGAAAGATTAGTCAAGCTTTTGTTTTCATATTTTGTTCCCACAAAAACAGACATAGAAACAGCAGAGGCATTTAACCGTATGATTTCGTTAATAGATGTTACAAGACTCTCATTTGCAAGATCCTCACCTACTACTGAAACGGCACCTGAAACCCGCATAACAAAGGGTTTATCAATTGCGGGGTCAACACAGTTTCGCAGAACACCACGAGTTAGCATTAAAGCGTCAGCGTACTGAATAAGCGGTTTTATCGTTTCAGCAGGCTTTTCCAAACAACGCGTAGGACCCTGAAAATATCCATGATCAATAGGTAAAAAGAAGGCTTTTCCATCTTTTTGTATAAGCTTGTTTAGTCTATTTTGCATACCCCAGTCCATAATAATTTCTCCAAAAGAAAACATTCACTTTCTGTATAAAAGTTTAATGAGACAATAAACCTATTAAAGACAACAAACTCATGCCCACAAGACATGCATCATCAATTCAACCTTAACTTCCTAATTTAAGTAATATGTTTTTGATTTTAAGCTTAAATCAAAGATATTTTTCACAACAGAACCATTTTTATAACAGAACACATATTACTTATATAAGTAATATGAAGAGGACAAAATGTATCCAGAATGGGTAACCAAACACAAACAAAAAGGCACAAACATATCCCACATAAACGGACACTACTACCTCTACGCCGTAACCTCCACCTGGGACAAAAACAAAAAACGCGCCAAAAAAATAACCAAACAATACCTAGGCCGCATAACACAACAAGGCCTCATCCCACCAAAACACAAAAACAACAACAACACAACAAACATCACCACCCCAACCGTAAAAGAATACGGCGCCACCCACACACTAAACAAAATAGGACAAGACATCCTACAACAACTCGAAAAACACTTCACAAAAACCCAAGCCCAACAAATATACACAATAGCCACCCTAAGAGTCACCCAACCAAACCCCTTCAAACGCATCCACAACCAATACCAAACAAGCTACCTCTCCGAAACATACCCAAACCTCAACCTAACAAAAAACCACCTAACACAATTCCTAAAAACAATAGGAACCAACAGAGACTCCATACTAGAATTCATGAAACCCTTCGGGCCCAGACCAACAACACCTACTCTTTGATGCAACAAACCTTCACACACAATCCAAAAAACTCCCCCACAGCCACAAAGGCTACAATTCTCAAGAAGACTACACCCCTCAAGTAAATTTACTCTATGCTTTTGCAGCTAAAAGTAAAAGTCCAGCCTACTACCGCATACTACCGGGTAACATTCGAGATGTAGCTGCCTTTAAGCTTTCTATAGCTGAGGCTGATCTAAAAGATGTAGTGGTAATTGCTGACAAGGGTTTTGGTTCTGAGACTAATTTTGAAATGTTAAAGAATGCAGGGCTTAGTTATATTGTGCCTCTTAAGCGTAATAGTAGTTTTTTTGATGCGACTTTGCTTAAAGCGGGTGATAAGGCGGTGTTTGATGGTTATTTTATGTTTAATGAGCGTCCTATTTGGTACTACAAGCTTGCTAAGGATGATGTTGATGTGGTGGTGGTGTTTTTAGATGAGGTTTTGAGGTGTGAGGAGCAGAGGCGTTATCTTTTAAATGTTGAGCGTAAGGTTGAGGGGTATTCTTTGGAGGGGTTTTTGGAGGTGCAGTATCGGTTTGGTACGATTATTCTTAGGTCTAATGTTTGTTGTGATGTTGTTAGTGGGGGTGGGGGTGGTGGTTGTTGTGGGCTTTATTTGTTGTATAAGGTTCGTGGGGAGATTGAGCAAATGTTTGATTTTCTTAAGAATTTTTTGGAGCAGGATAAGTCGTATATGCAGGATGTGTATGGTTTGGAGGCGTGGGCGTTTGTTAATCATGTTTCTTTGATGTTGTTTTATCGGGTTTATGATTTGCTTCGCACTAAAGAGTTGCTTGGCAGGTTTTCTGTTGCGGACTTTTTATCTCATTTAAAATACATCTTTAAAGTTAAAATAAATGATCAGTGGCATCTAAGCGAAGTTACCAAAAAAACCCAAGATCTTCTAGAAACTCTAAACCTACCTATTACTTAAAACAGGAAATTAAGGATTCAAATTACAGAAAAGTCAGATATTTCACAACATCAAGCCGATAAAAACAGCGCTTCGCTCCTAGCGTTACCCTAAGGAATCGTAGATAAATAAATTTGACACTTTTTTGGAATTTCAATGGAGCAACAACATACTTATGCTTGGTGTACTATCCACTTTATTTTTCGACAGTTCCTAAAGTTGCAACATTAAGAACTTGATCTTCGTTATGCTCTGCTATGTCAGTCTACAAGTGTCTTAAATCAGCAAGCATTGTCTCTATCAAAGCGCTCTGTAAACGCCACGGTTAAACAAAAGAACGCTAGTATAGCAGCAGATATTTATTGCCCAGTACATCCGCAAGTAGTACATGTACAATTTGGATTATAGCCGCTGGCGCATTCGTCTGTGCATGTGCATTCTTGTTCAATCATAAGGGTCCATTTTAAACCAAATTTGTCCTCAAATTCGGCATAGCACTTATTCCAAAAAGTTTCCTGCGCCTCACAGAATACTTTTCCGCCTTCTTTGAGAATTTTAAACGCAGCTTTTACATCATTTTCATTACTAAGCTCTACGCATGCAAAGGAGCCATTACCAAAAGTTGTCGGTCGGTCAGGAGTTGTGTCGCATAAATAAATTGTGGCATTACCAATAGGGAGTACTGCGTGCATAACAAACTCTTCTGTACCGGGCTGTATTGGATACGTCTCATTTGGTGGAGTGTCTTTGTATTGACAATAATTTGCCTTTGAATTAAAGGCTTTCTCATAGAGCTTAATTGCGTCCACACAATTTCCGTTAAAAACTAAATAAGGTGATACTTTCATTTTTTATTCTTCCACTAACAGCGTTTTACATTAGTTAGTAAAAGTCAAACAGTTATTAGACTGTTTCGTCTAAGACGTTGTTGCTATAAATTTTATCTGTGTAGTAAGCACAGGTGCACGTTAGCAGAACATTAAAACTGTTAAATAAAGCGGTGAACTGTTAAATCAGACGTGTATGCGGTGCATTGAAAAAATAGGCGTGATATGTTAAGAAAGAGAAGTCATAGAGAGAAATGCTGTATCTTCAAACAGTTAAACATTTTTTTGAGAGAGCCATTTTTATAATTGAATACGCATACTTTGATGAAATTGAGGGAGTAAATGTGACAGTTATAGTTGACGACGCTGGCAGTGGTGATTTGCTCTTCGGTGTTATAGTTGGCGCCTATCGACCAGAAACTGGCGATTTTAAATACGATATTATTGATGTTAGCTTTTATCAAACAATTTTTAAAGAAAAAACATATTTACAAGAATCTTCACGTATTGTTTTAAAACTTGTTGCGGCTCTTAATTTTAAAGCAGATGAAGAAATTCACATCTGTCAGGGGTGCATTTTTGATGTTGCAGCAGAAGATCTACGTAAAATTTACGGAGAAGACCGCGTTAAACGGGTTCATGTAGAAGGGGAAGCTCAACGTTTAATTGAAATATCTTATCTTGATGAAATCCGCAATTTAGGCTATGAACCTTTAACAGAACGTGAAGAAAAACGAGGCAAAAGCTTTTTCCACATGATGCGATGGCTAAAAGATAAACCTGAAAGACTTAAATATGCAAAAACAGGCTGGCCAAGACTTAAAAATTATCAACTATTTAAAAAATTTCATGACCATACACAACAACACTGCGAACACAACAACAGTAGTAGCAGCATTAGCAGTAGTAGTAGTGGTGGTAATGGGCAAGTGACATATAAAGCGGTCTGTGTTGACTGTGGTAGCAATTGTGAAGTGCCCTTTCAACCGGAAACTGCAAAACCCGTGTATTGCAAAAAATGTTGGAAAAAACACAAGCCGCAAAAGTCTCATAAACCTATTAAACGAAAGCAAAAAGGTCGAAGGAAAAAGTAGCTATGAAAAAACAAAAAGCTAATTCTTTAGAACATAGCAGAGGTATTGTGTTTGGATAAGGCGGATTATCTGCTTTGGGGTCGTAAGTATGATAAGGCCTATGGTTTTTTGGCTCAACGTGAGCGAGAGTTGGGTGCCAAATTTCGTAAAAAGAGAGTAATGACCAAAACGGATTTAGTTGCAGTTGTTGAGTGGACTTTTCGAGAAGAAACTGATAAAAAAACGCGCATTAGTGAGTTAGTTAACCGTAACAGTGAAGAAGCGGTGGAACGTATTTCTAGTCAGGTTTTTAACTTACCAGATGGCAATGACGTATATCGTATGAACTGTTTAACTACTCTAGAAGGAGTTAGTCCAGTTTTAGCTAGTGTTATTTTGATGTTTTTTGACCCCAAAAATTACGGACTTTTTGATGTACGCATCTGGAAACCGTTTCTAGGTAATGCTCCGACAAATTTGTTAACAGTTACGAATTATCAAACGTTATTGTTGTCACTTAGAAAAGCAGCTAATAAACACAATTTAGACGTTAGATTAATTGATAAGGCGATATACAAGCGAAGTATAGATGAAATTTAAAGAAAAAGTTTTATTAAAAGAGAAGATGGTTTAAAAAAATATGTGATGTTTTTAGATTAGTTCTATGGTTACGTGTACTTCTTCGGGTACGCGTATACGCATGATGCGTCTCATGACTCGTTCTTCAGAGTCTATGTCAATTAAACGTTTGTGGATGCGCATTTCCCATCTATCCCATGTGGCTGTGCCTTCGCCACAGGGTGTTTTAAGAACTGGAACACGTAGGCGTTTTGTTGGTATTGGTACTGGACCGTTAATTTTTACGCCTGTCTTTGTTGCTATGTTTTTAAGTTCCTCACATACTTCTTCAAGCTTACCATAGTCTGTGCTTGTGAGGCGTATTCGTGCTTTTCTTACCATTTTTGAACGTCAATCCCGTTTTATTGCAATCCTTAGAGTCAATAACGCACTTTAAAAAGCTATCGTAACACAAACCCAATTAAGGCTTAAATAAGCGCAAACACGCTACAGATAGATTCAAAGTACCGCTCTAATTTTCCTTACACATAGTAAAAGCACTTACTAAAAAATACTATGCTACACTAAACCACAAACACACATCAAACCAACAACCAATCCAAACATCACAAACACACAAACACCACATTCACAACAAACATAGTTACATCAACAACATTTTTGGACAATAGAAATTTTCCTCAAGAAAGGTTAAATAGGCTAAGAACATGTACTACATCGGCGTTTAAAAGCTCGGGTAGTATAGTTCGGTCTAGTATATGCGGCTGTCGCCCGTAGGACCCGGGTCCGAATCCCGGCCCGAGCGCCAACCTTCTGTTTCTGGTGCTCTTCCTCAGGTTTTTAAATCTCCAAAAAATAATAAGAGCATAACCAATAATGAATCAATACATGACTATGAACAACGCCTTGTTAGATCCCATCGCAACATCAACCTTTTACGTAATGGCAAAACTGCATTACACTTTTGGACCATTTAGGTGCAATAGGACTCTCCGTAGCCCGAGTATCAAAATATGCTTCTCATATGCCTGCAATTTTACGTATAATAAATGTTGACCTTAAAGTGATGACCAAATCAGAGGTTGAAACAGTTGTTGCCGCCATAAACGGTAGTAACCATAAAGCGTGGACTAAGGATTTGTAAGAAAGTAACTTGTAATGCCTTAGAAGCAAATCAGGTTGTTAGGGGTTGTAAAAGACGTTTTTAAGGGGATTAGGAACTGCACCAGTTATCAAATAGTGCACGTCAAACGCATGAACGCTTTTTTTCCATGTGACTTCAGGAAATAACTTGACGTTACAAGAAGAGTTTATAGTGTTAAGAGCTGTTGCAAGTATTTTAT
>WQSY01000051.1 GCA_009787585.1 Candidatus Bathycorpusculum sp.
TCATAACCGGCTGCAACCCCATAAAATACCTACAACAGCTCTTAACGCTATAAATCGCTTGCAGTGTCAAGTTATCTTTTAGAGTCACATGGAAAAAAAGCGTTCATGCGTTTGACGTGAACACTGCAGTAAGACATGTAACTCCTGTTAAGTATATTAATGGAGCTTTACGTGGTCCATATTTTTTTTCAAGTTTAGGTACAAAGTTCCATGAGAAGAAATCTTTAAAATGCAGGGGTTCTGTAGCATCCATTTTCTTTAGATTTTCAGCAACTTCAACTCTATCATGCTCTAGTGAGAAAGGAATAAAAATTAAACAGGAAAGCCCTGTTACACATATTATGCCTAAACACAATAATATATGCCCTAAAATGCCTACTACACTACCTAAAACTAAAAAACCACAAATTATGACACGGATATACTGTATCTTATCTGGTTTTCTTTTAGCTCTATATAATGTAAAAGATAGCAAAAACACAAATAGGATAAGTAAAATTACTGATAGCTGTGTCCCAATATCCATAGTAGTTTCCTCAGTTACAGCACATACAATTTAAAAGAGTAATATATTAATTTTCATCTGATTCAAAGTTGTTAATATAAGCAAAAACTGACTACTCAAATTTTAAAGTGAGACCTAAACATCGTGTACAATAACGCATTCTTGCAAAGAACCATAGCAAGTTAGTCTATGTGTTTTCCGCAGTTTGTACAAAACGCGGTGCCGGGTTTAATTGAGGTACCACAGTTTGCGCAGAAATTAGTGTCATAACTTACCAATTTAGATGTGGTTAAAAAGTTTTTAGCTCTTTTTAGTATCTTTTTTTCGTTTCGATACGAATTAGCAGCAGTTATAATCAACGTTGGAATCATCGCACAAAGTAATACGTAGGATTTAAATTCTTTATGCAACCACGGATCGTTTAGCGACATTATATACCATGTTAAGTACATAATTGAAGGCATTATTATGGCAGTTAAGCAAATGAATCTGCTTGTAGATATTGCCAGAGCTTTATGTTCGTCATATTTTTTGTCGAGTTTAAGTAAAAAGGTATAGCCTCCTAAATTGAAGAAATCTTTAAACCTTATAGGTTCCAAAACGTCAACTTTTCTTATATCCTCCGCCTCAACTGCTCTCATCCTGTCACGCTGTTTTTCTGTTGCAAATGCAGAAACAATAAAGAAAGATAAAAATGCGGCAATTACAATAAGAATACTCAAACCAGTGTACCCCAAAATACCTATTACGTTTCCAAAAATCATAAAACAGTAAGATCCAAGAACACCGTAATCTGTTTTAAACCGTTTACTAGTAATTCTGTACGCTCTCTGTATACTCCTTAATAGGATGGCAAATATTAATGCAGATGCGATAAGTAACAATATGGACATTTGCGCAAAGGTACCCATAGTATTGCTTCACCTTATCATTTAATTTATAGAAATAATATTAACCTTTTGTAATTTTATTTATGAGAAAATCATTTCAATGCTGCCGATTGTTTAACATATGTGGTCAAATATTTTAGGATATGTTTTCAATTGATGTCTGTAGGCAGGAAGTTGATTTAGGAAGTCCTGTAATTGCAGTATGGGAACTATGGGAATATTGTTATAGAATTTGAAACTATTTGGCGTGAGTGACAAGATTGTTGGAGTGAAATGGGCCCTTTCCCATTTAACGCATTCTAATTGTATTTTAGGGTTAGGTAGAACATCTGATAGAGCTTCTGCGCGGTTTGCTTGGGCTTCTACAATTTTTTTTAATGCTGAAGGCGAAATGGCATGCCCCCAATGTTTACAATCAATACAGACAACTATAGGCCGTTTGCAACCTATTATATCAATTTCCCATTTACGAGCAACCGTTTTGAATCTCACATTTTTGTAAACAGTAAAACCGCTACTGTGCAGAGCCATTGCAGTAATTTCTTCAAACTCTTGCCAACAAAGCAAATTACTAACTAGCTCAATGTCTGCCCCTAAAGAGATCACTTTAACGGCTAATCTAAGACGGTCATCAACTGAAACTTCTATGACATCAGTGTTTAAGTTAAGCAAATCCTCTGATTGCAGCTTTTCTATTATAGCGTATGTTGTTTCTTGCGGCAATTTTGCGTCGTCTTTAAGGTGGGTAGTTGAGGTTGAATAGTTTTTGGTTAATTTTAGCAGTGAAATTATTAGATTACGCTCAATGCTCAAGCAAGTAGCCTCGATTTTTAATGTGCAGACATTTTTTTACGAACTTTGATGGGGTTTGGTATACAAAAGCATCGCCAAAACACAGTTTTTTGTGATGGCAATTTTTCTTTTCTTGTTGTAAACAGGCGTATGTTTGATCCATAGAGTCCACGCGGGTATGTAGGGGTTGTTAAAAATAATCTTTTCGATCGCCGGTTTTGGAGGGGAGTATTTGCTTGTGATTTGGCGTTTCGGTATTTTGTTTTTAAAATTTGGTTATGTGATGGGTAAATTGCTATTGTTGATATCAGTTATTTGTTGTTTTATCGTTTATTTTTAACTGTTTGATGTAAAAAATGTTTGTTCGAATTTTTTTCGTTTGAGCAAAACGGCAAAGTTGCTAAAAAACAGAAAACCTCTTCGTTTAACAGCGTAAAAACGAGCAGAAAGAACTATGATACGACTTGTTACCCAGTTTATTACAGGCGTTACGGTCAAAAACTTTATACGAACTATAGTTTTGGCGTATTTTTTCTTCTTTTTGACGCTATATTTATTCATAATTGGGGTCTGTAAGACTTTTTTGGTTTTTACAGTTGATGATTATATAAGGTTCGGTTATTTTCGTTTAAATTTTGGCATTTGAGTTTTTGATTTTTGGAGTTAACTATGTTTTGTTGATGCTTTTGTATACAAGCACCATAAAACTTTGAAAAACTGCGCCATTTAACAAGAAAAGAAAAAGCTTGAAAGAAAAAGCTTGAAAGAAAAAGCTTGAAAGAAAAAGCTTGAAAGAAAAAGCTTGAAAGAAAAAGCTTGAAAGAAAAAGCTTGAAAGAAAAAAGTTTACCTTTTTTGTCTGTTTTGATGTTTTTGTTTTCCTTGAAGCATGATTGTAGCGCGTTTAAAGTCTACTGGTGTGTTAATGTAGAAAAGTGATTTCATCTCGGGATCTATTTGTTCAATAACTGACATTGAAATGTATCGTACGCCTCTGAGTTTTTCGATTAATAAGTGTAGATCAATTGTTATATCTTCAAGGATGGCTTGTTTGGCGATTTCCAAAACGGCTTTTGTTTGGTAAGCAGAGCAGAGGGGTTCTACGTTATTATTTGGCGTTCGTGGAACAGCAGCCATTTTGTCTATAGTTAAATTTAACAAAAATTCAGCTATCTCTCTGCTAAAGAAAGGGACATCATAGGGTAAAAGTAGAGCGTATTTTCCCTGTGCTATTTCAAACCCTGCTATAGTTCCGCTTAGAAGACTTTGGGTTGATTGCTGATTGTCAATTGCAAATTTAACCGTTTTAGGTAAAAGTTTAGCATACGTATCAGAGGCTTCTTGAGTATTGGTTACAAGAATTACTTCATCCACTATGGGATTAACAGCGTCAAAAACATGTCGGATTAAGGCTTTATTACCTAGTATCATTGTAGCTTTGTCTTTTGAAAAAACCTGTGAGGTTTCATTTGTAAGAATAACGGCGGATGTATCTAACAATATTTTTCTCCAATAGAACATCAATTCTCTAAGGCATTAAGTTTATGCTGCCTTACTAAGAACCCTAAAGAAATAAGCGGAACATAACCTCTTGTTAGTTTACCATTGTTGGTAATTTGACATTATTATTCGATTTGCCCTTTTTCGATTTTGGTGGCCATTTCTGCAATTATTTTTGTGAATAGATGATCCGGTTTATCTTGAGGAAATAGACATTTGCCTTCTGTTTCTTTGACGTCACAGTAACATGGTAATACGCCCAGTAGAGGTACTTTATAGGTTTCTTTAACTATTTGGTTTGTTGTTACTGTTGTTGTTTTGTCATTAGTTTTGTTTGGAGCTTGCAGAACTTTATTGAGTACTATACCTGTTTTATTTTCAAACATGTCGTAAAAATCAGATATCATACGTTTAGTTCCGTTTACATCTGAGCAATCGTTTGTTGTAGTTATAATAACAAAGTCTGCAGCTACGATAGCGTTCATAGAGGAGTATTGTAATCCTGGGCTAGTATCAAAAATGATGTAATCAAATTTTTGTTCTTTGATTAGGTTTTTTCTTAGAGCTAATACGCGATCAAAGGCATGTGTTTCCCATTTACGGTCTTTTGTGGTCATATCTCTCATAGCTGATGTTGAAGGATTTGCCGGTCCTACATAAAATTTGCCGGCATTTGGTATTCGCTCACTTACATCAAGTAGGATATCGTCTATTTTACAGATACCGTTTAGATAATCATTTAACCATATTTTAGTTTTTTCACATTTTAAAATGGTAAAAATGCTGGGTGCTCTAAAATCTAGATCAAATAAGGCAACTTTTTTACCTTGTTTAACAAAGGTTGCCGCCAAATTTACTGATAAACTAGTTTTTCCTGTTCCGCCTTTATATGAATGTACAGCTATATTTTTACCCATAATTATCCTCAACTCTTTCTCTATCAACATAGAAGTAGGCTTTTCGGCCTTTACGCATTTTTTTAATATAGCCCATGGTTACTAATTGGTTTAGATAAGAACTCTCGACAGCTCTAGCACGGTTTGTCTGTTCAGCAATTTCCTCTGCAGTGGCACGACTATTTCTACAAATAATTATGGCCGTTTTCCGTAAATGATCCGGCATGTTAAGTAAGGTCATAACATCTAAAGATGTTTCATGAACTTTTGCATCTTTATAGCCTGATTTTTGGATGTCAATAATTATGTCTAATTTGTTGTTGAGAGCCTCAAGGTTCGTTTTTATCTTTTCTAATATAATAAGTGGTTTTTTCCCAAACCCTTCTTCGCGACTCAACTAGTTCACCAGTTAATTGTTCATCATGTATACACATTGTCTCATATTAAGGCTTTCGGCAAAACCGTATAAAGCATTGATATCTTCAAATACACATAAAAATGTTTAAGAAAAATTTCTGAAGAGTTTTGGCCCAAACTTTATACCGTTCTCCATATTTTTGTTACGTTAAATGGTTAGTTAGCAATTGTTTAAAATCTCCAAAAAAGCTTCTACACGAGTACGTAACTGAGCAAAATCGCCATCACTATAATCCGTTTCAAGACCCAAAACCGTGATGCCATCTTTTTTAAGAGCCTCCTCCAGTAGATACCCTTCAACATCATACAAAGTACAAAACTTTAAATTAACATCTATAACTCCATCTGCTTTGTATTCTCTTACATAACGTTTGATGTCATCAATACGGGCAATGTTAGGCGTAAAACAGGCACAATTAATTTTCATGTACCGCTCAGCTAAAGCGTGAATCATACCCTCTAAAGTAGTTTGACTTTCATCTACTAAATTATCAAAGTAACGAATACCTGTACAGGTTTCTTCACCCACCACAGCAACCATTTCACTCTCCACTATATGATGTAACTTCCAGTTAGGTATAGCCATGGGTGTACCCGTAAACAAAACACGTTTAGCACCTGAAGCGTACACGCTCACATTATCCCGTACACGTTGATCCAGTTCATCACATAACTTGTTTGTCATCTCAGTAAAACGAACGGGATCATCGTAGAAAGCAATTTGAGAAACAAGCAAACAATCTTTACCACTAATAGGCGGATTAGGTAATTTACGAAAACTATACAAACGCTGCAGAGCACGACGCTTATTGTTAACGAGTTTAATGGCTTTACCAAGGCTTTCAACGGTAACTTTGTTACCTGTTATCTCCTCTGCTTTAATTAAAAATTCACGAATTTCTTGAGCCCAAGCAGTAACATCTTTTGCACGTTTTTGCTGTGGTAACTCCATCACGTATACTTGTGTGAATTTATTTAGGATTTCCCATGCTTTCTTTTTGCCATCACAGGTGGTTTCACCAACAAAAATGTCTGCTATACTAAAAAAGGGACAGGTACGATCTATTCGTGCTCCAACAGATGCTTTAATAAGTGAACAAGTATTAGTTGGCAATACTTTTTCACCGCTATGTACCCAAAATTGAGAGCCGCCACATAGTCCTGTGGCAATGCCACCTGCAGCAAATACTATTTCGTCAGGTACATACACACAGAATGTACCAAATACTTTGACGCCTTTCTTTTGTGCCTCTACTAACTCGGCTGGTCGTATGCCATGAATGTTCAATACAACAGTATTGTAATAAGCCATGTTTTCGGGTTGGTTAACCTGTGAAAGGTATACATCTCCAAACGCTTGAGGTAAAACTTTACACAGTTGATCATGGGTTTCTATATCCATGTTTAAGTTTTTCCACATTTCACGATAATCAGTCATTTTCAGAACCATTCATACGACAATGAGCGTGCAACTTAAATATTTAACGTTAAACATTAGCGGTAAAATTTCTTTTTAAGACATTCTCGTACTGTTATCACATAGGCGGTTTGCAGATAACTTTGTTATTAAGCGTTTTCATCCAGAGTTGAAACTTTTCGGAAGGTGGAAACATTTGGTAAAGATTTTCACGATTAGCCTCCAAAAAATTATTTCCATGACCAGTAAATTCTGCAGCTGTTAAAAGTTTATGACCAAATTGATCTGCCCTTGATTGAACTAAAGCAAGGTTTTGTTTAGAAAACTGGTCTCGAAGAGTGTGATGTTCTAAAATTGTTATAGGCACAGCTTCAACAATGGCTCCAAGGTTACTTACAGCGTTTTGTAGAGAAACCTCTTTTACTTTAAACCCCGTAAGATAGAAAGGTGGACCGCCCAGCATAATTAATGCAGGCTGAGTCTTCAATATTTCTTGTTTAGTATACTCGACTATAGGACCTTGAATATCGGGAGCAAACATGAACCGTTCCTGCTCATATTCTATAGTAGTCATCACGACATAGCCCATTGAAGAATTATCTTCGCCATGAGGAACAGCTTTAGAACAATAAATCACAGTGTTACCATAACTAAAAACATTGCCATCTGCTTTCTGCACTGATTTAGCACATTTTGCACTTGTTTTTAAAAACTTAACAGCACGTTTCTGTTGACTTCCCTTAATATTGTCTTCAGGGTTCTTAATAAGCACTGTTTTATTTTCATAAATCTGACGTGCCGTCTCTCTTTGAGAGGTCCAGTTAACTATCCAATCCTCAAAAACAGGCGTATGATGATCATAATGATAATGACTAAGAGTTATAATCTGAGATTTATCAGCGGCAATCGCTATTTCTTCTCGAAGAGCTTTAATTGCCTGAAATTCCAGTGGATGCGGAGGCAAATTGAACCGCCATGGGCAAAGAGAAACACCTGCATCTAAAAGAATTATAACATCAGGAGTTTTAACAAGAGTGCACATAGAACGAACACCAAAACTCTCCGATGCCAATGGAATAACCTGAATTTGTTTAAGAGGACTTGCCATTTGTCATTTCACTATTAGATTTAAATATAAAAATAGGTCACAGATAAAGAAAGGCCCTAAAAGCAACAATTTGAAGCTGTTTACACGATGTATCTTAACTTGACCCGCAATTTTTGAGAAAAGAAACTGGTTATCTTTATAAAAAATGTGTATTGTCCTCAAACGATCATGCATACAAATAAGTTCACATAAAAACACCCCAAACACTTTCCACCAGCCAATTTAATAACACCCCAAGAACACTACATCAATCACTGTAACAAAAGACCGAATAACCTAGCCCTCTTAGATTGTAACTATTCTTACACCTTTAAATTTTGTGGGTCAAGTTAAGACTATGTGTAGATAAGGAAAATGCTGTAATATCTTTTATAAGCTTGAAGTATTCATAAACTCCAATAAAGCATCAAAGAACCCAAGTTTTTTGAAGCTAAAGGTGCTGAAGTATGTTAGAAACCGCCTCAAATAAAGCTGATCAAGTAATAAATGAAATCGCAGACATCGCAGTAGTAGAGTTCCTTCCGATTGTTGGACCCGCCAGAGGAAAAGTTTTAAGTGCCGAAACAAAAAAAGCAAACCCAAAACGAATTTTAGAAATAGGTACATTCATTGGTTACTCAACAATTCTAATGGCTCGCGAAATAGGAAAAAAATCACAAATCATAACAATAGAAGAACATGAAACAGAGGCAGAAGTAGCAAAAAACAACATTAGCCAAACGGAGCTTGACGTTAATGTACAAGTAATTAACGGTGACGCAGTTGAGGTGATTCCCACTTTAAAGGGCACTTTTGACTTTGTTTTTCTTGACGCAGCAAAAGAAGAATACTATCATTACTTACAACTGATGGAAAACAAACTCGTGAAAGGCGCTATACTTGTGGCAGATAACGCAGGTAAATTTGCAACTGAAATGAAAGACTACTTAGACTATGTTCGAACATCCGGTAAATACCAAAGCCGATACATTGGTATAAGCGATGACGGCATAGAAATCAGCCTCAAACTCTAAAACACAAAAAACCTATTTTAAAAAATACCTGTTATCCCTTGATTGTTTATTAGATTTTAGTTCTTATTATTTTTTGCATTCTTAAACTGAACATGTGCGCTACTAAATCATAAAATTAATAGTGAAATGACAAATCAGACGTATAAAAACACAAAAATCATACAACTACGCCGATAAAACCGACAAGAAAATAATTAAGACCCACATCTATTATGGGTAACAGTAATAGTTAACCTAAAGGTTTAATGGTTTAAAGCAGTGTTTTTAATTGTGGGCGATGACGATTCTGGCCCCGTAGACAATAGGATGATATGGATCTTGAGTGCGATACACCATTACCTTAATCTTAGATTAAGTAGTTAATGGCACGAGCCCACACCTTACTGCAAATAAACTCCAACAACAAATCAAATGTTCTATGTAAAAAAAGTTGTAGNGATGGTCTAATTATTGTAACCATCGCGCTAATGTTTAATTATGTTGGCAACTCAAGTTTATGTTAACATATTTTTTATGTCGATACTTGAAGTGGAAATAGGTGTGAGGTTAAATTTTTCCCTTTTGTTCGTACCATGAAAGCACTAATGTTAGTGGTAATTGATTGATAGTACATTTGATTGCACTGTATGCATCGTTGTATTGTCCCATGTCCATGATTCGTGGTAAACCGTTAATTTCACCTAGTAAAGATCGTTAAAACGATATTAATCACCACAAAAATATAATTCAAAACCAAAAAATCGAAATACTCTCAAAACGCACAACCAGAGAAAAAATAATAACATACCTAAACATACAAAATTCACTATCCCATACAACCGAGAACAATTAGCACATTACCTCTGCGTAGACAGAAGCGCCATGTCAAACGAACTATGCAAAATGAGAAACGAGGGACTAATAAAATTCCACAAAAACACATTTGAAATACTGCAGTAACTACCAGATTTATCCCGCTGTGCCATAACCACTAATTTTCACTGTAGCATCTGTACTATTTAAGCTACATGCAGCATCAACTATTATGGCTGTAACTATATTTTGTGAGGGATACATTTCTAGCAAGTCATCGTCAGTAAACCAGACCGTTGAACCACTAAAGAAGACTTTTTCAATTTCTTTTGAATAGGTATTATCTATGTATTCTAGTTTTACACGCACAGTTATCGTTTCACCATGATTAAAGTTGCCATTTACTTCAATTTTAGGTTTAAAGCTTGCAATTTTTAGAGGGACAGGTTTAATGACAGTTGAGACACCAAATTTTCCATTTAAACCTATGTGAACGGATAGGTCTTTTTGTGCAAAATAACTAGTACCTACTGCGGAGAGCCATATAGAGGCCGAATTATGAACACTTGCAGTCCAAGAGCCTAAAAAGCTTATATTAGAGTCCATTATAGGAGTTGTACTAGCCGTCTCTATAATATCAATACCAAATAATAAATCAGGGGACTTACTAAAAGATTCAAAAACAACACCAACTAATAAAGTTTGAGACATTGATCCCGCCATACGTAAACCTGTCTGGTTAGTGTTACCATATTCTCCTATCCATATACGAACATTTTGTAGCTGACTACATGAAAGCTCAGCCCTGTTTTCAACATTAATAGCTATAGAGTGGTCATACTGATTAAAAAAACAACGATTTATTTCAGTGCTCTCATATGAACCAGTAGCACTAACACCTTTAGGCGTACGAAATGCAATACCCTCAGTACAGTTTATAAAATGACAATTTTCAACCTTGGAAAACTCTGTCCAAGTGTTATCATTAGCAAACTCTAATCCGACAAGACAGTCTCGAAATACTATGTTAGTAACTGTGGCTCCAAACGTATTTTCAATCCGAAGCGTTCCACCATTTAAAATCAACCCTGAAACTATAGGATACTTGGAATACGTATAGTCATCACCGCGTATAATTATAGAATAACCATTAGCATTAATAATCGCGCTCTCACCAACAAGTTTCGCATTCCAGCTATTGAAAATTACTACATCCGCATTTAAATCAAAAATGCCTTTTAAATAAACAGTGTTACCCTGAGATAATGCATAATTTATAGCTATAGATGCAGATGCAAACCCGTTAATTATATCTTTAGAAAAAGTATTTTTAACCTGAAAAGTAGAACCTGTTTGCGATACCACATACTCATAACCAGAACTATCCGTCTGCCCAACATCATTAACTTTACTGTACACATTAATTACTAAACCAACATTAAGCGCCGTCACTAATAGCACAACAACAAGAATTAAACTAATTATACGACTCGACAAGACTATCCGCATAACAACCCAACAGACTAATGAAAATATACGCAACATTAACGTTAATTAAATTTTTGATAAACACTTCACCCACGCTAATAATAACCACAACAAACTCTACCTCTCAGCTAATTTAGTAAAAATTAGGCTTGAACATAAAACAGTTTCAGGCTGCTTATTAGGCTTAATTATTTTTTTCGAGCTATCTCATTTAGAATTAGTTTTGCGCAGTCTATTTGGTTGGGTATGTTTCCTGTTTTATCTTGTACACGCCAGATGTCAGGAGTGATTTCGTCTGCTATGTATATATTGCGTCTTTCGTCAAAACCAAATTCAACTTTAAAATCTATCAAAGTCAAGTCAAACTCGCTTAGCTCCTTGCGTAAAACATTGCCTACTTTAACTAAAAGGTCTAATAATTTGACGTATTCTCCTTCCTTTAGTAGTCCTTTCAGGAGGCATAGTCTTTCACTGATAAGAGGATCACCTTGAGCGTCATCTTTTAGGGTAACTTCCAGATACGGCGGGTTAAAAGGTACACCTTTTTCAAGTGTGAATCTACGACACATACTGCCTGCTGTAAAATAGCGTAGCACAAATTCAAGCGAAGGAACAACAATTTTGCGTACTTTCATCAAATTATGATCCAGATCCGCGCCTAAGTAATGTGTTGGGATGCCATTTGCTTCCATTATTTCAAAAAAATATTTAGATATAGCAAGACCAATTTTTCCCTTACCCAAAACATTACCACCTACAGTGTTAGAACCAGGATCAAAAACACCATTTTCGCCAGTAGCCGTATCTTTGAAAAGTAAAAAATACTCGCCCGACGTCTCATTTAAGAGAACCTGTTTTGTTTTACCTTCGTATAACGTTTTCATGATTCCTTCAAACTCTGCTAAGAGATTACATCTTCAACAATATAAAATAGCAGGAATAAACAAAAAGTTATCGATTATTAACACCCTAAAAATGGGTGATGCATCAGTTATTGTCCGCAAACAACTCGCCAGCCATTATTAAACATGGTTTTAAAGCATGTTAAAATACAAAAAACGTGGTGTTTGTCGTGTTTTTACTACAAACGCTATTATGCCTGAAATAATAATTCAGAAATACCACTATACTTAGCATGAGAGTAACTTTTTTAACTCCAGCCAGATTCTCATACGACACGAACAAAATCATCACGGTGAAAAAATGTGAATCAAAAAACAATAAAAAACATTATAAAAATAATAGGCGTAATCATATTAGTCATAATAGTATTAAACTGCGTAAATTATGGTCTTCATTTAAAGAAACCAGAAATAACTCAATCTAAAACTTATGTTAACGGGCTAAGTGTACATTCAATTGTAACAATACAAAACAATACCCCATTTGATTATAACGAAATTTGGACCGCAAAAATAACTCAATTAGGCTATACCATAGAGTCATCACCAGCACACATCAAGTTAAACGCTAATGAAGAAGCAACATTCACATTTATTTTCCCATCATTAAGTTATTTGGACGAGCACTATATTATAACATGGGGCGTAAGTAAGTAAATATAACCTCTAGCCTCGGCAAACTCATAACTTATTATCTCATATTTTTTAACTTTGTTTGTGAATAGTGGGAGAACAAGAATCTTTTTTTAGAGAAAGAAAATAAAAAGTGCAATTAACGTTTTATTATTGGGTGTGCCAACAAAAGCGGGCGATGAACACGTTATCTCCCACAAACAATCTACATTTTTTAGACAAGGTAAATACAAACATTTAAAGTCATCATACGCTAAATAATAACAATAGTAAAATTGTGTAAACATCGGGATAGGTCAGCTATACTGTTATCAGTGATTTTTATCGTTTTATCTGCTCCTGTTAGTGTTTATACAGTACAATCTATTGTAGCCATTCAAACTTTGGTACAGGCGGATGTTGCGCTTTTAGGTTTTTTTTGGGTTATTTGCAATATATCTATTAACGTCTTATGATAATCGTAACTGATGTTCAGCTGTTTGCGGTAAAAACGGTTTGATTTGCTCTGCTTTTGCTGTTTGAAGAACATATTTTTTGGCTACACATGTGTTATAGATAAAA
>WQSY01000052.1 GCA_009787585.1 Candidatus Bathycorpusculum sp.
ATAAAATACTTGCAACAACTCTTAACACTATAAACTCTTCTTGTAACGTCAAGTTATTTCCTGAAGTCACATGGAAAAAAAGCGTTCATGCGTTTGACGTGTATTTGGTTGTTGTTAGTTTTTTCTAAATTTAGTGTTCTAGTGCTGTCGAGCATGTTTCCTCCGGGTTCATCGTTGTAGTATATTCCGATGAATTGTTCGCCCCAGCGTTCTTTTGCGTTAATAAGCCAGTTGCTTAGTATTTGTCTGTTTAGTCCAACTGATTCGCGTGCACTGCTGCTAATGGCATAATTTAGTTTTGAAGCAATGGCGTAGTCTCCTATCTCTTCCATGGCTTCTGTGTTGCTCATAAATGGGCCTGATAGTAGAACAAATAGATTTGTGTAATCTTTTACTTTGTTTATGAGTTCTTTTGCTTCTTCTATAGAGCTGCCGCAATAGGTAACTCCGACATAGAATGGTTTCTTTTGATTAGATGCGGCGTATCCTGTAGCTGTTATTAATCCGATTATTAGCAGTAGTAATGTAACTGTGGTGAATAGTATTTTTCTTTTCAATGGCTGCACCTTTTAAGGGTAAATGGGTGGGGGTGGTTTTTAAATCTATGTGTTAGTACAGTTAAATTGATTGAATATTAATAAGAACATGTCAGTTAGAAAAATATTTGTTATATTTTTATAATGTGTTGTTTTGATAATAAGCTAAATATATCGTTTAACCCCTCTTAACCAAGAGGTACATAATATATGAGGGCTTATGCTGGCAGGATATTACATGTTAATCTTTCTTCTGAACAAAGTCGCATTGAAATTCTCGATGAAAAAACCACACGACTATACCTAGGCGGTATAGGTTTAGGTATAAATCTACTTATGGAACACTCAAAACCTAATAAAGACGCCTTTGACTCTGATAACCCTCTAATTTACTGTACAGGTCCTTTAAGCGGCACTTTAGGTCTAGCTGGCAGTGGATATGCCATAGTTTCCAAATCCCCTGCCACGGGCTGCATAGGTGAGGGACAAATTCAAAGCTTTTTTGGTTCCGAACTAAAACGCGCGGGTTACGATGCTATTATAATCAAAGGTAAAGCAACTAACTTGTCCTATCTATGGATAGACGACGATAAAATTCAAATTCGAAACGCACAACACCTTAAAAATAACAGCGTTGAGGCAGTTGAACAAAGTCTACGCAGCGAATTAGGCGATTTTTCTATTCAAGTATCAGGCATCGGCGAGGCAGGTGAAAAACTTTGCAGATTCGCTACAATTATAAGTGAAAAATATCACACAGTTGGTCGTGCAGGCCTTGGCGCTGTTATGGGTTCTAAAAACCTAAAAGCCATAGCCATACGCGGCACACAGGATGTCAACATTGCAAACATTGACGCTCTTACACAATTTATAAAAACTGTTTATGAACGTGCAAAAAACCTTAAAACTACCAATAAGGGTCAACCTTTAGAGCTTAACAACTTGTTAGAACTAAACGCTCTCTCAGCTATAGCCACAAAAAACTGGAACAATACACCCTCTTTAACAGTCTCTAAAATCTTTAACAACTATTTATCTAATCGATATGTTAAACGAACAGTGGGCTGCGCCACTTGCTGTATGAATTGCAATAGTATAGCAGAACTTTCTGATGGAATATCTAAGGGCGTAATAACCACGTTTGACTTTAACGATATTCTAAGCTTAGGACCCCTCTGTGGCATAGACCGTTTTGACGCCATAGTTAAAGCCGTTAATTTAGTTAACAATTACGGCATGGATTGCATCTCTGTTGGAGCAACAATTGCCTTTGCTATGGATCTCTATGAACAAGGCATACTTACAAATGAGCAAACAGGCAATGTTGATTTACGCTTTGGAAACGCCGACGCTCAAATTGCTCTGATTGATAAAATTGGTAAACGCAATGACTGGCTGGGTAATATTCTAGCTGAAGGAGTCATGCGTGCTGCAGAAACTATGGGCGGTGACGCCTCCAAATATGCTTGCCATGTTAAAGGCTTAGAGTTACCTGGCTATGATTTACGAACATTACAAAATACTGCTCTAGGTTTCTCTGTAACATTTAGCGGCGATAGACATCTACGTAATAATAATGTAGGTTTGTTGGATCTTAAAGATAAAGCTAATCGATACAAAATTGAGAACGACACAGGCCGTAAACTAGTTGAATTTAACCATTTTTATAATGTTTTAGACTCTTTGATTATTTGCAAGTTAACCTCTAAAATGTATACTTGGAAAGATTTATCAGACTATTACTTATTTGCCACAGGCCTACAAATTTCAGAGGAAGAATTGCGACAAATAGGTGAGCGTATAGAAAATCTTGCACGACTATTTAACATACTGGAAGGTAAAGGCACCCGTGACTATGATGATCTGCCCTATAAAATTAAAACTTGCTTGACAACTGTTGAGGATCATAAAATAAGCGTTTTTGTCTCAGATAATGATCTCCAATTAGGACTTGATGATTACTATGCCGCCAGTGGCTGGACCGCCGATGGAATACCCACGGTAGACCGTTTAAAACATGTAGGCTTAGGGTCTCTTTCTTACATTTCTCAAAGTGCCATAACAGCCCTTAGAACGCAACAGGAAAAGGAGGAAAATTAACATGGTTGATAGACATCAAGATAGAAAAATTATTGTCTCCGACCCTGAAAAATGCAGCGGCTGCCGCCTTTGCGAATACGTCTGTAGCATGGTTAACGAAAAAATCTTTAACCCCCATAAATCCCGTATTCGAGTAATTAGCCTAGGACCCCTAGCTAATATGGCTGTTTCCTGCCGAAAATGTGAAGACCCCCTATGCGTTGCCTCCTGCCCAAAAAACGCCCTCTCACAAGAAGAAAACACTGGAATTATCCGCGTAAACGAACACGCATGCACCGGCTGCGGCTGGTGCATCGGCGCATGCTCCTTTGGAGCTATAAACTTACACCCCGACAAAAAAATAGCCTACACATGCAACAGCTGCACAAACACAGATAACTGTGACAATGAACCGCAATGTGTACAATGGTGCACAGAAAACGCCCTACAATACGTCACCGCCGAAACTTTAGCCCAAAAAACACGCCAAAAAATCGTCAACCAACTACTTGACATACCCAAAACCAACAACAACAACAATAGCAATAATGACAAAGAAGAAAAAGAAACAGAAAAAGAAAAAACAAAATAGCTTATGCTCGTTTCTATTTGGTCGTTTGTTTGGTTAATGGTCTATTTTGATTAAATCAAATCTTGTTGGTTTAGCTCCGGATTCTTTGAAGGCTCGCACTTGCTTAAACTGCTCTGGATTACCTAAGGCGGATTCAACCATTTGTCTTTCTAATTGTTCTGTAAATTCTGCTTTGTAAATTTTGATGGTTGCCACATAAATTTTGGCTCTTTTAATTTTTTCTAAATCTATCTCATGATCTACATTAAAATTTAATTGACATCCCAATTCTAAATCAAAAACGTCTACTCTACGATTTATAGAGTCCACTTTTATAGTTCTAACTCTTTTCTGTGTGGTCTCTACATATTTCCAATCGGAATTAAGCATGCAAATCAATTCTCATTAAGCAATTACTTATATTAATTTAGTCATAAAAAAACAAAATACGACACTAACGTGTTAGCTAAACTGACAATATCATCTTTGAAGTACAATTTTTCAAGAAAATTTAATATAAAAAATGTTAAACCGTGAAAAGTGTTGCAAAAATTTATGTAGCTAGACCCGTCTATGTTTTATGTAGTTGTCTGTTTTACTTTTGAGAGTGCATGTTTTTTTGTTTTATCTCTTAACGGTCGGTGTTTCAATATTCAAATGGCATAATTTTTTTCTAAGAGATTCCATTAGGTTAATATACTTTTAACGGGCTAATTCTCAAAGCTCATTGAGGGATATGTTTGCTAGGTTATGCAGGAAGAATATTATATCTCGATTTGACCACTGGTAAGAATTACACTGAAAAACTTAACGAAGAAACAGCTAAAAAATTTGTCGGCGGAATTGGACTGGGTATGTATCTTTACTTGTCCAAATCCAAGAAAGGTGTAAATCCTTTAAGCCCTGAAAATCCGTTAGTTCTTTCCGTTGGTCCACTAACAGCAACAATGTTTCCAACAGGTGGAAACGGTCACGCGTTTATATCTAAGTCACCAGCAACAGGAGGCGTAGGCGAATCTGTAAGTCATGGCACATTTGGTACAGAGCTCAAACGCGCCGGTTATGACGCCGTGGTTTTAACAGGTAAAGCTGAAAAACCCCTTTATCTTTTAATTGACGATGACTCCATAGAGTTACGAGACGCAAGTAAACTCTGGGGCAAATCATCCTTAGAAGTTGAAGATCTCATAAAAGACGAAATCGGCGATTTCTACGTACGCGTTGCATCTATTGGACTTGCAGGCGAAAAACTCTCCAAAATCTCATGCATAATTAACGATAAAACCCGTGCTGCTGGCCGCACTGGTCTTGGCGCTGTTATGGGCTCTAAAAATTTGAAAGCCATAGCGGTAAGAGGCACTAATGATATTACAATTTCAAAACCAGAAGAATTCTTTAATCTAGTAAAAGAGTTTCACGAACGCATGAAAGGCCCCGCAGCACAGAAATACCGTACCACAGGCTCAACAGAGAACCTTATGCTCCAAAATAACATGTTTTGTGTTCCAACACGCAATTACAACAATTCTCATTTTGAGTTAGCTGAGAACATTAGCAGCTCTGTAATTAATCAACACTTTATTGCAAAAATTATCGGTTGCAACTCTTGCGCTATGCGATGCGAACATGTGGCTATAATCAAAGACGGCGCATACAGAGGTACCACGGCCCGTATAGAATATGATAATCTCTGGGCGTTTGGACCCAATTGTGGTATAGATAAATTAAACCCTATTATAAAAGCTGCCGAACGTTGTAACTATTTTGGTTTAGACGCTCAAAGCGTCGGCGGCGTTGTAAGCTTTATCATGGACTGCTACGAAAAAGGCCTAGTTACTAAAGAAAAACTCGACGGTATAGACGCGCACTTTGGCAATGCAAGCGCACTTTTGGCTCTTATTGAAAAAATCGGCAAACAAGAAGGCATAGGCGCTATGCTTGCAAACGGCGTTAAAGAAGCTGCAGCAAAAATTGGCGGCAACGCTGAACAGTTAGCTCAACACATCAAAGGCTTAGAAGTTACCGGATATGATCTACGATGCCTTAAAACTACCGCTCTAAGCTGCGCTGTAGCTTTTCGAGGCGCAGACCATAACAGAAGCGGCGCTGTCACATTTGATCTTAGAGGCAAAGTTGACCGTTTAAAAGCGGAAACTGGCCGAGGCAAACTGGTAAAAGACCTAGAAGATCAATTTAACATAATTGACTCCTTACTGGTCTGTAAAAATTCTAAAGGCACTTTTTACAAAGACGTTGAAGAAATGGCAAAAATATACAATGCCGCCACAGGTTTAGGCATTACACAGCAAGAATTAGAATTAGCTGGCGAACGAATACAAGCACTTGCAAAAATCATAAACACACGTGAAGGTCTAACCCGAAAAGACGACACTTTACCCTGGAAAGTAATAAATCAACCCATAAGCGATGATGGCCCCGTAAAAGGCGCCGTTGTATCTAAAGCTGAACTTGATCTTATGCTAAATGATTACTACCAAGCCCGTGGATATGACAAACAAGGCCTACTAACAATAGCTAAACTACAAGAATTAGGCTTAACTGAATATCTCTCAATAATTGAGCACAAAGAGTAGATAGATATGGCAAAACTTCACGAAAGAAAATTCATATCCGCTGATCCTGAGAAATGTGTTGGCTGCCAAGTATGCGAATACGCCTGCTCTTTTGGCAAAGAACGCGCTTTTAACCCAACTAAAGCACGCATACGTGTAATACGCGAAAACCAAATACACAACATTGCTGTTACCTGTCGATTCTGCGAAGCCCCTGCATGTGTTGCAGCCTGCCCAAGAGGCGCCCTCTCGCAGTCAATAAACGGCAGCATTGTACTTGAAAAAGAAAACTGTTCCGGATGTGGCTGGTGCATATCTGCATGCGATTACGGCGCTATGATGCTTCACCCCGTAACCAAAACAGTTTACAGCTGCGATTTATGCAAATTCCGAGCAGATGGACCTCAATGTGTTAAATGGTGCCCCGAAGAAGCTTTAACTGTAGTTACCAGCGATGTTTTAGCTCAAAAAGCAAGACTTAACGCCATCAAAAAACTATTCCAAACCCCAGGCGAAACCCGAAACCAACAACCAAAAGAAACAACATAACACCCTTCTTCTTTTCTTTCTTTTAACAGTATACTGCTATAGTTTTAATCTAGTTTTCAAAATGGCCCTGCCCACTATATTAATATACTTTTCACCTCTATACTCTCCCTGCACTCGTTAAAGAAAATAGTACAGTTACACAGAAAAGCCTGCGCAACTTTTAACTGTAAACTTTAACTCGCAACCAGTTTAACACTAAGGAAGAGGACTAAACAATGGTAAGTGTTCATAACCGAAAATTTGTCTCTGCAGACCCCGAAAAATGTGTCGGCTGCCAAGTATGCGAATACGCCTGCTCATACAATAAAGAAAAAGTCTTCAACCCCATAAAATCACGCATACGCGCAGTTCGCGTAAACCAAACAGCCAACATGGCCGTAACCTGCCGCCTCTGCGAAGAACCCGCCTGCGTTAACGCCTGCCCAAGAGACGCCCTTACACAATCAAAAGAAAACGGTGCAATTCTAATAAACAAAGACAAATGCAACGGCTGCGGCTGGTGCATTGAAGCATGCGACTACGGCGCCATGATGCTTCACCCCGAAACCAAAACCGTTTACACCTGCGACTTATGCAAAGACAAACCCGAGGGCCCACAATGCGTAAAATGGTGCCCCGAAGAAGCTTTAACTGTAGTTACCAGCGATGTTTTAGCTCAAAAAGCAAGAATCAATGCCATCAAAAAACTATTCAACGAAAAAACATAACCCAAACACACAATTACCAAACACCAACAACACTAACAACTCATTTTTCTAATATAATCTCCAGTTTATCTATCTACATTGAAGACAGTGTTTGATTGTTGGAAAACCTTAATATTGACAACCAACTCAAATGCTATAATTTGCCCTAAACACGGTCAGGGGGCCGTCGTCTAGCATGGATTAGGATACATGCCTGGGGCGCATGCGATCCTGGGTTCAAATCCCAGCGGCCCCACCACAATAAACCGTTATTTATAGGACAAGATATTGATATGAGTGTATTAAGTGGAATTGTTCAAGGTAAAGTGATCCCGCGTAACTTTGGTAATATTAAGCATTTGACAGGCTCACGATTAAAGGATTCAAGTGATTCTTTAATGGAGGCGAATTTTCAACCGTTTTTCACGGAGGCATTGCAGTTTTCTAAACGTGATAGGCTTTATGTTACTGAAAAAGTAGATGGTGCAAATGTAGGTGTGTACAAGTCAGATGGTATTTTGTATCCGGTTATGCGTAAGGGATATGATGTGCGTATGTCTAACTGGGTGTTTTTGCGGCAATTTGCTGATTTTGTAGCGGATAATATTGTCCGTTTTGACGCGTTACTTTTGGATGGAGAACGGGTTTGTGGGGAGTGGATGATTAAGACGCATTCACTTTTTTACAAGTTACCCCATGAACCGTTTGTGGTGTTTGATATAATCCAAGGTATGGATAGGCCTGTTCGGTTAGAGTTTGCCAAAATTATAGAACGTTGCAAATGTCAGGATTTTACTCATGCAGGTCTAGTCTGTGAAGGTGGTGCTGTTTCTGTTGCGAAAGCTCTAGAGATGTTGGGTGGAGGTTTTCATGGCTGCCAAACTGCACCTGAAGGGGTTGTGTATCGATATGAACGTGACGGAGCGTTTTTGATGTCAGCAAAATTTGTATCCAACTTGAACGTTGGCGGTGATTACATGAATGTAGCGAATGCTTACAATGAGTGGACACAATGGCATTAACAGTTACCGTTTCACAATCTAATGTTTCTTTTTTTGTTGTTACGCTTTTTTATAGTTAACGAATTTATCTAATTGAGTTGTTCTTCTTTATGGGGGTCAAAAATGGGTGGTGTAATGTTTGTGGTGATTGTGTTTTTTTCTATTTTGTTTGTATGTTAAAAACTGTTTCTAATGATTTTGATTCGGCTATGATCATTAGAAAAACGATTATACAATTCAGTAAATCGGATAATGTCGTCAGACGTCTTATAGTTTTTTTTATGGCGCTCTATAAACTCTTGTATGAATGTGTCTTTTTTGGAAAACATAAAATTAAGTCCTGTGCTGTAGCTGATTCCGTGATGTGTAAAAATTCGTGTGTATATGTAATGATTATCATAATTATGACTACTGCCGCTTAGACCTATGTCTGTTATTTTGTATTCTTGACCTGTAAAAATCTCTGTAATGTATGCGTAGCCATCAGTTGAATCTATTTTTGTAACATCAAATAACCCTAATTTCGCGTCTAGCATGCTGTGTAGGAACTCTATCTTTTCAGGTCGCTTGTAATGGTTGTTTTTAATAAATTCCTCGGTAATACAGGATAGATTTGGCGATGTTTTATATGCTAATGTATCTATAAATGCTTGACTGCCAAGGCTTGTCTCCATATCAAAATTACTTTCAAGCAAAAAAAACGTGTTAACGTTATTGTCGCTTTCTTTATCATCCGTTCTGTATTGCGTAGCTATGGTTTGGTCGATTTTTTGCTCAAACTTGCCGTTATAATAATACTTTAACATGCTATTGAGAATGCGACTATGCATTTTTCTCATTTTTGTGTACTCTTTTATATGCGGTCGATTTCTTAACAGTAATATATGTAAATTATTCATAGAACTAGCCTGTATATCTTCTGCATCAAGGTCATCATCTGTGTTAACGTCAAACATGTTACGTACAGTTCGCAAGTGTCGTGTTTTTGTGCTAGTTACCTCAAAGGGGTCTACACCTCTAAGTAGACAACATTTCTTATATTTTTGCCCGCTTCCACAAGGACACAACTCGTTTCGACCGATTTTCATAATAATCAACTATTAACTCGTATATAGTGGCTTTAAACTTTTTCTACGATTACAAACACGTCAATTCCTTTGTTGTAATTTATGCATGCGACGGATCATTTATGAGTTAGTGCAGTTGGCAATTTAGACCGGTTTTACCGCGTTTAGTATGGTATATCTACATGTTGATGATTAAATGTTGACTCGAAAAAGATGATCTGCCTTAATAAGACCTTAGGCGTAATTATTTGAGTATTCACTATTCTTAAGCGTGTATTATAAATGATGCATTTCTTCGATACTTAAAACACAAACACCACACTTGTACACTGACAAAATACGTGCCCTGCCACCAAACGCTAATCACACCTAAGGTCTATAGTTGTTATCTATGTTTAAACTTGGTGTCTGTGGAAAAATTGGGTAATGTTTAGTAGATTTTAGTTCTTATTATTTTTGCATTCTTAAACTGAACATGTGCGCTACTAAATCATAAAATCAGACGTATAAAAACGCAAAAATCATACAACTACGCCGATAAAACCATCAAAAAAATAATTAAGACTAACATCTAGTTTCAGATAAATCTGTTATTCAGAAAAAGGGTTGTTTAGCTGTATCGCCATGTTTGGGTTCAAATCTCAGTGGTCTCATTTCAATATTTTGTGCCCTTTTTTGATAGGTTTGTTATTTATTTTATTTGTTTGACTTTGTGTTTGGCTATTGCTGTGAAGCCTTTGTAGAATTTTTTCATGATGTATGAATACCATTTGCCTTGGATGGACATGTCTAATAGTTCGTCTACCCAGTGGAAGTCATGTTCGGCGCATTGTATGAGTAATTGTTTGTGGCGTTCGTTTAGTTTTGCTTTAGTAAACCAGTCTTCGCTTTTGAGGTTTCCTAGGGGTACAAAGAATAATGGTACAATTAGGCTGCGCATGTTTTTTAGGTCATCTATTAGGTCCATGGTTTTGGTTAGGTCTTCTTCTTTTTCGTCTGGTAAGCCTACAATTAGGGTGCATGCGGGGACTAGTTTGTTGTCATGCGCTAGTCCCATGCCTTCTATGACTACTTCTTTCCATTTGTCGACATTAAATGGGTGTGCTTTTGCGGGCATGATTTTTTTGGCAATTTCAGGTGAACCGGTTTCTATACCGATTTCAACGCCCCACCAGGCTTGTTTTTGTAGAATGATTTCTGAGATTTCGTGGAATGCTTTAGGTGCTGAGGCTATGGCGGCAAGGGAGCAGTGGCTCCAGCTTAGGCCGTTTGTGTGTTTCATTACTAATCGGTGTAGTTCTAAGAGTTTTTCTTCATTTGGTATGGTGTTTTTAGAGCCGTATAGCATGACGTCTTCGGCGTGGATGCAGGTGCCTTTGACTTTTTTTGATTGTATGTTTATTTCTAGTTCTTTTTTAATTTTGTCGATAGGGTACCATCGTAGTGGGCGTAGGGTTACATTGCAGAATTGGCAACCTCGGCAGCAGCCTCGGCCTATTTCTATTAGTCCGTTTATTGAGGGGTTTTGAATGTCGGGGATTTCTTCTAAGCAGGGGATTTCTTCTGCTTTAACTTCACGGTGTTTTGGGATTTCTCTGTTTTCTATGGCGTCTTTAAAGATTTTTCCTATAACGTTTTCTGCTTCTCCTTCTAGTATGCAGTCAATTTCTAATTCTTTTACTTGTTTTTCTCGGTATTTAAATTGCCAGGCTCCTGGTCCGCCGACGATAACTTTTAAGCCGTTTTGGCGGGATTTGTGTATTTGTGGGTTTTTAAGTAGAGTTTGAAAATGTTTTGCTAAATAGGGTTCTTTATGAAATATGGAGGCTAAAGTGGTTGATGCGGGGCCTAGTCCAAATGGGTCCATGGTGTATATGCCTAAAACTTTTATGTCTTTTAGGTGTTTTTTTACATAGTTGGGGCTTACAGTTTTAACGTTGAAGCCTTCTTTTAATAGTTGGGCTTCAGTTTTTCTTAAACCGTAGGGTGCTGCTGTGGGGTGACCTTGTTTTGTTTTTATGTGTGGAAAAAATAGGTAGCTAAAGAGCCATTCTGGGATAAAGTTTGGTGGTGCACATGTTCCAAAGCCTAGAAACACGTTATGATGGTAATTACTCATAAGTGTACGGTCTGCAGTTAAATATACATCTGTTTTCTGCATTTCCATTTGTAATCTTCTGCCTTGCCGTTAAAACAGTTATACATTATCTTTCAAATTAGTGGACAACAATATTAACTTTTTTGCTTCCATTTTTTTAGTGGTAATACAATGTTTTTAGCTATATTAAATGTCTTTTACCAACTTTTACAGTTCTACCTTTCTACTAATCATCAACAAACTATAAAACACACATAATCTTTTTTTGTTTCATGAAGAAAAACGGTGCCTTTTTAAAAAAACAAGCCGGCCAGTTTATGCTTGTTATGTTCAGTCGGGTTGGCGTTAACTTTAATATTGTTACTGTGAGTTTGTTTACGGTGCACATGTATGAAAGCGTTAAGTGTGAATCAGTTAGCTTATCAATTAGCTCAGAAACTTTTGAGTAATCCTGCATTTTATGGCATAGCTGTGTCAAAATCCGCTGCAGGAGCTATTATCATTGATGCCGGCGTTAAAGCCACCGGCGGGTTTGAGGCAGGAAAAATTTTAACAGAACTATGCCTAGGAGCCGCTGGACAGGTCGATTTAGGATTTAAATCCTACGGCGAAATTGATCTCCCCTCCGTTACAGTAACTACAGATTTCCCTGCCATAGCCTGTTTAGGCTCCCAATTTGCAGGTTGGCGAATTAAAGAGAACAATAACATCGCAATTGGCTCCGGTCCTGCACGCGCTATAGCCCTAAAACCTAAAGAAGTTTATGAAGAAATCAACTATACTGATCAATGTGATAAGACAGTAATTGTTCTTGAAAGCAATCAATTGCCCACTGATATGTTAATTGAAAAAGTTACCACCGCATGTAATGTGGCTCCTGAAAACCTGATAATAGCCGTAGCTCCAACAGCTAGTATTGCAGGGTTAACACAAGTTACCGGACGTATAGTTGAAGTGGGTATACATAAGTTAAAAACTGTTGGATTAGATCCAAAATGTATAAAATACGCCATGGGTTACGCGCCAATTAGTCCCTCCGGTCCAGATTTCGAAGTAGCCATGGCACGCACTAACGATGCAATGCTCTATGGTGGCACAGTTTTTTGTGCAGTAGAATACGATGATGATGCAAAACTGCAGGAAATAGTTAACCAAACCCCGTCTATGATGTCAAAAGACTACGGCAAACCTTTTCTGCAAATCTTCCGTGAAGCAGACAAAGATTTTTACAAAATAGATCACAATCTCTTTGCACCTGCCCTTATAATAGTTAATAGCATAAAAACTGGTAAAACCTTTAAAGCAGGAAAAATTAACACTCAAATCCTCTTAAAATCTTTAGGGTTCTGACTTTTTCTTTTTTATTTCTATCTTTTTTTAAAAAAAATGTTTGTTATTGTTAAATTTGATAGTGTAAAAATTGTGTTTAACTGTTTTCAAAAACAAAATAACCCTACAACTCTGCTATAACAAGTTTAAACTGGTAATCTAGTTATTGCCCATCTCATATGTTAGTTAAACAAAAGTTAGTAAACCCGTGTTGTCGAAAACTTGGTTGTATACACGTCAATTGCATGAGTTTTTTTGATGTGGCGAACTAGCTTTGAGGTTTTTTGGAAAAACTATTTTACTATATTGACAGGATTTGCTCGAGATATTT
>WQSY01000053.1 GCA_009787585.1 Candidatus Bathycorpusculum sp.
AACCGCAGCCTCAACACGCAACACCAACCCCACCCTTATCATACATCTTTATCACAACAAAACCCACATAATGCTTAACACAAGTCCCCATAATACACGTATGAAAATCATCCCCCACTTCATCTTTGTAATGCCCACCCAGTTTACGACCAAGAAATGTGGCTACATTATCACACTTAACCACATGAACCACAACACACACCAAACAATCATACAAAGAAACCAAAACTTTTGACAATAAAACACCACATCCAAAGCCAATTCACACTGCATAACACTCAATGATACTTTACATCCCCAAAATGATACAATATTGGACAAAGCTTTTGGCCCACAAATCCAAAACCACATACAACACCCCCACTGAGAAACCATCAACAAAACTTTGAACCTTAATCCAACCATCAAAAGAAAGAAAAACGTTATCTAACCGTTTACACCCAATATTTTACCCCTTTAACTTGTTTGACAAATAATTATAACCGTTACAGTAAAATTGCAATCTAAAGGGCACCCATGCGGGTACTCACAAATAACATAAACCAAAGGTTTTATCTATAAAGTAAAAATAGCAATGCAGACATTTGCCGTTTGTAGCACAGAATAGTTTTGCCGCTTTGCTTGTCGCGCCATGAAGTGTAGGCTGGACAGGGTTCCATCACTGAGAAAACATGTACTATACCCTCATGGGTTCCTCTTTTTGTTAGAATTTCTTTTATGCAGTCTTCTTTTCGGAAAGCGTGTTTGGAGCGTATATGCTCAATTTCTATTCTGTTTTCTTTGCTATTTTTTCTTGTGTTGGTACTACTCTGTAACAACTAAAACTTTATACTATCGCAGGTGTGTGGCATGGTAAATTTGGAACAGTACCATACACACATAAGTAAACATTTAGATGTTACACGGTAGTACGTATTTCTTCTTGCAGTGGTTCTACGAAATATGGTAGTCAAATAAGCGTGTTCCTTTGGTTGTTATGTGGTGTGCCATGCCTTCGGGGTAGCAGACTCTGGGTATGGTTCCTGATATGCTTATTCTGTCAAAGCATGTTAGAGTTCCAGCTATTTGTGATTTGTAACGTTCAAGAATTGATGATGTTGTCATTTGAACCCATAGATTCAAATGCTCTGTAGGTGGTTTTATGTTTTTCTAATTTCAAAAAACTAGTTTTGGTTCTGGTTCAACCGGGTTAGGGTATTGTGTCCTGAATTCCCGAATTTTTATACCTACGCTACCCAAAGTGTCTGAAAAAACTGTAAAATAGCGATAAAGACTTAAAACAACAATTTTTTCATGTTTGTGTAGGTATAAAATTTATACCTACAACAATAACAATAACTGTCTTTTTTAAACTCTAAATAATGTTTAACTGGTTTTTTAAGCTTTTTACTTATTGTAGGTATAAAAGATCGGGATTTTAGGTTGTGTGTATATCTTGTTTCTCTCGCCACTGGTAAGAGTTTTTAGCTTCCACATAGGTTTCATAGACTACTTATCTTAAAGATTTTGAAATATAGCCTTTCACTTCGCAGAAAGGTGTGTATTGTTAAGAAAAAGGTAGTAATTGTGTTAGATTTGGTTTTGGAGGTGTTTGTATATGGGGTGGTTTTTGAAGTTTAGGGTTGTTTCAGTTTTTTCTATGGTTCCGCTGGGTAGTCGCATGCAGATAGAGTTTACGGTTGCGCCTTCACTTGTTAGGTGCACTCCGTTTAGGATTTCACCTTTGGTTACGCCTGAGGCTACGAAGACTAGTTCGTTTCCTTTTGCTAGTTCGTGTTCGTTGTATGTTTTTGTTGTGTTTACGCCTGCTTGTTTTAAGCGTTCTATGCGTTCTGGGTCGTTGTTTGGGTTCCAGACTCTTACTATCATTGTTCCGCCTAGGCATTTTACTGCTGTTGCTGCTATGGTGGCTTCGGGTCCAGCGCCTGCGCCTATTAGTAGGTCATAGCCAGAGTTCGGTGTGGCGGCAATTATGGCACCTACGATGTCGCCGTCGGGGATGAGAACAATTTTTACGCCTAAGTGGCGTAGGGATTTTAGGATTTCATTATGTCTCTCACGGTCTAACATTATAACAACAAATTTTTCTATAGGAATATTTTTTGCTTTAGCTATGGTTTGCACGATTTCTTCTGTGCTCATATCTAGGGATAATTTGTCTATGCTGTGGTAGTCTGTGGCTATTTTAAAATAGTAACCATCGTCTGGTAAGACTTGGAAGCATCCTTGGGGGGCGCAGGCAAGTGCAGATATTGAGTCTTTTCTTCCCTTGCTTGCAGCTGTTGTGCCGTCAACGGGGTCTATGACAAACTCTAAGGCGGGACCTTTGCCTGTGCCAACTTTTTCTCGTCGCTCAAAAGCAGGAGCTTTATCCTTTGGACCTTCACAACAGATAACTTCACCGTCAATGTCCCATTGATTTAAAACTGCTCTAGAAAACTCTACAGCCTTTGCATCAATTAAATCACAATCACCATGTCCAACATGTAACATACCACCTATAGCACCTGCAACAGTTATCCTAGTTAAAGACGGCGCTAAAGCTCTTAATGTAACCATACCAATTTTCTCCTAATACAATTAGTTTAATTTCAAAATAGATATTTATGGATTTGCGCAACAGTATGGAGTAACGTTTTAGCTTTTTTCTTGTTGCCTATTTTAACTATTTTTGTATCTGGCACGTTGAGGTCAAGATGTTGCTTTCAAAATTTTCAAAGTAAAGTAAAGGCAGGACGAGTTAAGAAAAACTTTTTGAATACCTTGTGATTACAAGAATATAAAAAACGAAAGAGCACAAAAAGTTGCGGTTACTTTGTCTGTTTGGTTAAAAATACGCTATAGCTGCAATTATAATTATTAGTATAACAGCTATTAGGGCAAATATTAAGAGATTAGATCTGTCTTTGTTTGTGTTGTATGAGACAAATGTGTCGCCTGAGACGCCGCATCTGGGGCATTTGTTGAGAAGTTCTATGACTACTTCTCTGCAGACTTCGCAGCGAAATGCGTGGGCATATTTTTCGATTATATAGTTTGTATCTTGGAAATTTGATAGTACATCGTGTAGTTATTTGCGTGTTCTTCTTCTGCGTTCATGGCTAGTTTAAATATGCGTGCGGCGTCGGTATTTTCTTCTTTTTGGGCGGTCTCTAAGAATTTGAGGTACAAACTATTTCATACAAACACACGTTTAAGTCTTAAAACCAACCATAACTAACAATTAACAATAAAAGAAATAAATATTTGAAACCCGAAACTCAGCTATTAAATTGCATTTGCCTGTGTTAAGAATTGGGCTTTGACATTAGAGTCTTTGATGCTCTCCTTGCTCCTCCAGTCAAGCTTTTCTGCTTGAGATATTTTCTTAGGAGGTGATCCGGCCGCAGGTTCCCCTACGGCCACCTTGTTACGACTTTTCCCCCCTCACGAAACTTAGATTCGATACCGCCATCAAAGACGGCACCTCACCCAAGAGTCGCTCGGGTGGAACGACGGGCGGTGTGTGCAAGGAGCAGGGACGTATTCACCGCGCGCTAGTGACACGCGATTACTAGGGATTCCATGTTCATGAGGGTGGGTTTCAACCCTCAATCCCAACTACGGCAAGCTTTCGAGATTACCTTCCCCTTTCGAGGTCGGAACCCATTGTACTTGCCATTGCAGCTCGCGTGTGGCCCGGGAGATTCGGGGCATACTGACCTGCCGTGGCCCGCTCCTTCCTCCACTTTATCAGTGGCGGTCTCCTCAGTGTGCCCAGCACAAAGCTAGTAGCAACAGAGGATGCGGGTCTCGATCGTTGCCTGACTTAACAGGACACCTCACGGCACGAACTGGCGACGGCCATGCACCTCCTCTCAGCTCGTCTAGCAAGACCTTTAATCTGGCCTTCATACTGCTGTCGCTCCCGGTGAGATTTCCGGCGTTGACTCCAATTAAACCGCAAGCTTCACCCCTTGTGGTGCTCCCCCGCCAATTCCTTTAAGTTTCAATCTTGCGATCGTACTCCCCAGGCGGCAGGCTTAACAGTTTCCCTGCGGCACTAGAACGGCACGTGGCCGTCCAAACACCTAGCCTGCATCGTTTACGGCTGGGACTACCCGGGTATCTAATCCGGTTCGCTCCCCCAGCTTTCATCCCTCACCGTCGGGCGCGTTCTAGCAGACAGCCTTCGCCACTGGTGGTCTTCCCGGGATTATAGGATTTCACCCCTACCCCGAAAATACCGTCTGCCTCTCTCGTCCCCTAGCCAAGCAGTATCCCCCGCAATCCACCGATTAATTCGGTGGTTTTAACAAGGGACTGACTTAGCCAGCTACGGATGCTTTAGGCCCAATAAACATCCACACCACTCGGAGAGCTGGTATTACCGCGGCGGCTGACACCAGACTTGCCCTCTCCTTATTCCCCTAGCGATCTATACTAGGTAAAAGCCCTCCTCAGCGGAAGGCACTCGGGATAGCCCTGTCACACTTTCGTGTATTGCAAAGTTTTCGCGACTGCTGCGCCCCGTAGGGCCTGGGCCCTTGTCTCAGTGCCCATCTCCGGGCTCCCGCTCTCACGGCCCGCACCGGTAAAAGGCTTGGTGAGCCATTACCTCACCAACAACCTGATCGGTCGCGGCCTCATCCTTGGGCAACTTCACGAGCATAACGTGAAGTCTTTTAAACGAAGACTCATTCCAGAGTTCTTCACCTGTCAAAAATTAGCCCCAGTTTCCCGGGGTTGTTTTTGTCCCAAGGGCAGATTAGCCACGTGTTACTGAGCTGTATGCCGCGCCTCGTTTTGGCTGAGGCGCTCGACTAGCATGTCTTAGTCCTATCCCGATAGCAGTGGGGTCCGGCAGGATCAACCGGAGTTATGCACTCCGTGCTGATTTCTGCGGATCAACATGTTTTTTGTGGTACGAATATTATAAATTTATATGCACTACATTCTCTCTCGCATTATTTTACTTAACTGGATTTGGAGGAAGAAACATTCCACTCTATACGTCAAAGCCCAATTCAGACCTAAAGATTAATTTATCAGGTCCACATACATGTCCCCGCAATTGGAGGCCAACACCGTCATTCCTGCAAGGCAAACGCCGTTTCGGTAGGGGTTGAGCCGCCGCCATATGATTAAATTGCGGGGCGCAATTATAGCTGAATTCTATCAGAAGGCCCAGTATAGAATATAAACATTACGCTTTAACAGAGACAAATACCATTAAACCTGCCTTTTTCAAGCAACCCCAACATCAAAACACCAACCTCAACCATAAACAATAAATAAACACAACTATTAACTTAAAAACACTAAATTTTCCACACCACAACATACTTTTAACAATACAATCATCAAAATAACACAATTTGCAAATTATTTTTCACTCATATTTTACACCAAAAAAAAGTGCGGTTCACATATACACCACCACCCCGCCGCATATCAAAACAAATAGAAAAAGGACTACGTCAAACGCACCAACTATTTGACAAATAGCTCATCAGTTTCAAAGAGGGCTTTTTCACAGGTAGAACAATTTTCGTCCCCCACTTTTATAGAAGCATCACAGTACGGACACCGACTCTGTTTTTTAGCTACATGTAATCCTTCTTTTTCCATAACTATTTTTCCATTTTTTAACAGAAGCATACGCTCAGTATGATTTGCCACTTGACTATCATGAGTTACCATAATTATAGTAGTGCCTCTTGTCAAGTTAAGATTTGCCAACAGTTTTATAATTTCCCGTTTGTTTTGACTATCCAAATTACCTGTAGGTTCATCAGCAAGTATAATAGCCGGCTCATTAGCTAATGCTCGCGCTATAGCAACACGCTGTTGTTCGCCTTGGCTTAATCTTTGAGGGCGATGATTTTCCCTACCCGAAAGACCCACAATACTAAGCAATTCACTTGCCCGTTTTTTACGTTCCGTTTTACTGGCAACTTTGCTCTCCATGGGCAGTTCTACATTTTCTCGGGCATTAAGATAAGGCAGTAGATTAAAGGATTGGAAGATAAAACCCATTTTGTCTTGGCGTATTTTGTAGAGTTTGTTCTCAGGTGTATTTGCGACTTCTATACCGTCAAGATGTACTCTGCCACTGGTGGGTTTATCTATGCATCCAATAACGTTTAACAGTGTTGTTTTGCCACTACCACTAGGCCCCATGATAGCTATGAATTCGCCCTTGTTTACTTGTAAACTTAGATCTGTTAACGCTTTAACAGGCTGTTTGCCTAAATGATAGGTTTTTGTCAAGTTTTCAATTTGTAGCACAATGTCACTCATATCTCATTGCCTCCGCAGGACGTATTTTTGCTGCTCGCCACGCTGGATAAAGGGTACCCAATATACCAAGTACCATGGCCCCTCCAAGCGCAGCCACAACAAGCTCAACATTTAACGAAACAGTACTAACTGCCGCCACTGCAGAACCACCTGCACCGCCGCCAGCAGCGAGTCCAAAGCTGGAGCTGACACTTGGCAACAAAAGAGAAGAAAGAGTAGGTGCAGCAAAACTAGCTATAACAACACCAACTATGCCAGCAATTAGACTGAGCAGGAGTCCTTCAAGTATGAACTGCGCCATAACTGTTCTGTTGCTAAATCCTATGGCTTTAAGGGTACCTATTTCTTTAGTGCGTTCTCTTACAGTATAGAGCATTACAAATAACACAATTAAACTGGTTGCTGCAACAACCACAATAATTTCTTGAATAGCCGTTGCCTGCGTAGAAGCCAAAGAGGCCTGGGCACTTTCCAAGGTTTCATCATACCTTGACTGCATAAATTCCAACTGGTTTAACCGCTCCTGTCCCGTAGTTACAGTTACCTCCGGGTGAAGCGTTCTTATGTCTTCAACAACCAAGTCCACTGTATTGCTGCTTGTAGTAAATACTCTAAGACTAGTTATGTAGTCCGTATTGTCAGTTATAGTTTGAGCATCTAAAAGACTCATATACAAAACAAGATTATCCGAAAAAGACGTCGGTTCGTAAATACCTACAACAGTAAAATCAACATTTAAAATACTAACTATATCTCCAACACCTGCATTAAAAAACGCTGAATTATTTTGACTAAGCAAAACAACACCTGTTTCGCCAGATTGAAGATTTCTACCCTTAACAATATTTGAAGGCAAAACATTGTAACTATTTATAAGCTCAGATGTTAACGGAACACCCTTTATGATGTAATCAGTTATTTGCATGGAAAAAGACTGCCCCATCATACTAAGGGTTTGATTTTTACTTCCTTCGGAGACTTCAAGCACTGCTGCAACAGTTGCAACATTTTTAATACTGTTAATGTCAGCATAGAGACTCGCATTCATAGGTGTGCCAGCCTGTGACATTCCACCAAACTGGCCTGCTATATCACCCCCTCCAAAACCACCGTATCTGTCACTTCCCTGCCCAGTTGGTGGCATCTGCCCACTTGGAGACCCTGCTGATGAAGAACTCTCTTGCCTAAAACCAAAACCAGCAAAACGCGAAGACAGCGTAACATCTATTTGGCTTAACGCCTGACTTATTGATTCACTAGTATCAGTTATAGTTGAACTTAAATTGTTAGTTAAAGCATTTGTTGTTTCCTGATTAGCCATAAGACCAGCAGGGATAGAGATCATAATAGATAAAGAGATACTTAACGCAATAATAACAAGTGCCGCTCGAATTTTACGTCTTGAAATATTTTTTACAGCTCTATTTACTAAACCCATACTTAACACCTACATTACTTGAGATAACAAAAGAAACCTATGGAACATCTGCTTAATCGCATGTTTTTCCAAATATTCAAAGTCTCTCTCATCATCCTTTCATTTTTAGCACAAATAATTATTAAATAATTTTTCAAAATTATACCCAAATTATACCCAAATTAAAAACTCAGGTTTAGCTTTCAATGAAAAACACGACTTTAAACTGCACATTTTTCATCAAAAACCAAATTTTTACACAAACACTATTCAACAATCATGATTAACAACCATATTTATGCACATAAACTTTAAAGTAAAAACAGCAGCCGCACAAACTAAACACACGCAAAAGACATGTTTATTACCCATGATTGTTAGTTGGAGTTAAACTTTACAGGTTGTTTGTATGTCTGGTCATGCCCGTTCGTTAAAGTATTTGCTTGGATGGTTAATTGCAGGTACACGCGGCGGACCAACTAGAATAAAGATTTTAGAGATCTTAAAAGACAAACCACAAAACGCAAACCAATTCGCAACGTTACTATGCATGGACTATAAAACAATGCGACATCACTTAGAGGTTCTAGAAAAAAACCGCTTAATAGTCTCTGTCGGAGACAAGTATGGGGTAACATATTTTCTATCTCAAGTGATGGAGGAAAATTACAACCTGTTTGAAGAAATAAAAAATAAAATTGGGAAAAAATAAATAAAAAGGTACATAATAATGATAAATAAAATGAGTAATAAGGGCGGCATAAAATTTAAAATTGGTTTACTTTTTTCGATTCTTGTATTGGTGGGTTTGTTTGCAGCGTTTTTAGCAACATCTATGCTACATGCGCCCTTGCCTATAAGACCGCCACCTCCTGAAAATTTTCAGGTTATTCGATATGACTTTGAATTTTTCTATTTTACACATTCCATAGTTTCCACTATAAATATAGCATTACTGATAATTTTATTAATTATGTTTATCAGCGTGTACCGAAAAACAAGATCAGAATTTTCTTTTGGATTAATTGTTTTCGGGTTTACTTTCCTATTAAAAGACTTAGTTGCAAGCCCCTTTTTAGCAAGAGCCTTCTCATTTTACGTCTCAGGCCTAGGCCCCTTCATATTACTGCCTGACATATTTGAACTTGTAGCTCTCACTACATTGCTATATCTAAACCTAAAATACTAACCAACTTGTTTTCCCATAAAATAGGAAAAAAGTTGGAACCAATTTGGGAAATTTCTTTTTATACACGCTACATTTAGGCACCTAAAAAGATAGGTGAAAACAAGATGGTTAAAACGAAAAATGTAACAATAGCTTTAGGGGTAATCTGTATGATACTTGCCACAAGTTTAACTATAGTGGTAATTACAAACGAAAACCTCTTTGGCAATCAAAAAAACACAAAAGTACTAGAAGGTCAAATATCTGACCTAAATACCCAAGTTTCTACTTTACAAAATCAAATAGGCAACCTTAACAATATACTTTCTGACTACGAAGACCAACAGTACAATTATGAAGACCAAATTGCAACTTTAACAAACAAGACTAACAATTACGCTAACATCATTGAACTTAGAGAACTCCATATAATCGTAGATAACCAAACATACACTCAAGACGCAAATACTGTAACAATTTTTTTTAACGAAAAAGTAAGCTACGCAGGCTATTTTGAAATTCAAGCTGAGACAACATCTGACACAGCCTACATCCAAGTATCATACACACACAACGATTTAACCTTTAACCAAACAGTCACCGTTGGCACTGATGGAACAGCATATTTCCCAATACTACCCGGATCTATAGAGGTCCTACTGGGCAACACCGACAATGCAACAACTGATGCAAACATAACATTAATCTACATCTATTAATTCTCCCTTATTCTTTTTTTGAACACAATGTGTAAAGCAATTGTTTTAGACAGCCCAAAATAGAAAATAACTACTTTTATTCTTTAAGGGTTTTAAGCATACTTCCAGACTGGTAACCATGTAAATCTAAAGTTACGTATGTGAAACCTAATTTTAATAGAGCCTCTGAAATTTTGTTCCAAACGGCTATATTGCATAGAAGAGAAAACTCTGTTTTAGAAATTTCAATTCTTGCTAACCCATCGTGATCTCGTACGCGAACCTGTTTTGCACCTGAAATTGTCTTCACAGCAGACTCAGCGTGTTCAATTCGATCCAACACATCTATGGTGATTTTTTGGTTAAATACAACTCTTGAGGCAAGACAAGCAAGAGCGGGTTTGTCATAAAAGCTAAGGTTCAACTGTTTAGCTAATTGTCGAATTTCATCTTTGCTAAACTTGTTTACTACCCAAGGACTAATCACATTCAAAGTTTCCTGCACTGCTTTAAACCCGGGCCTATGACTGTTAAGATCACTGTAATTAGTGCCTTCAAAAACAACTCTAAGATTTAAAGAGTAGGCTAAGTGTTTTATGCTTGTGAGTAGTTCTTGTTTACAGTAGTAACATCGGTTTTCTGGGTTGGAGGTGAAATTTGGGTTTGATAATTCATTGGTTTGTGTAATATAGAGTTTTATGCCTATGTCTGCAGCAATTTTTTTTGCATGCTGTAACTCTTCTGAGCTATGAATGGGGGATTGTGCTATAATTGCAACGGCTTTCTCACCTAGAAACATATGGCTTATAGCAGCTAATGTTGAGCTATCAACGCCGCCTGAGAAGGCAATAGCGACCCCGTTTTTGCCCATATCTGTAATGTAGCGTTTAAAAAGCTCAAGTTTCTGATTTGTTGTTTCCATCATAGTCACTTAGCAAGGTTTTTTGGGCTTTTGCTGTAACTAAATCAGCTAATTCTCTTAGAGGCAAACCTGTTTTTTTGGCTAATTGTTTTAGATCTTCAAATTCAGGTTTTAAACGAATTATTTTGCCTTGATTGTTTTTTGAACATTTTATTTTCACGGTTTCCTTTTGCCCAGATACAGTTAGATCAATTAGGTAAACATCTCTAGTTAGAACATATCGTTTACAGTAGTATACTCTTACCCCTAAAGTTCCAGTTTCTTCAATTAATACTTTAGCAAGATGTTGAACATCTTTTAAGTCAGAGATAACCTTGATTAATTGGGCAGGTCTATTCTTTTTAGTAAACACAGGTAAAACACTTACGTCTTTTGCACCATCATGCAATAAACGGTCAAACACATAACCAATTACCTCACCAGAAACATCATCAATACTAGTTTCTAAAACAGCTACAGACTCGTTATCATTGTACAGAGGGGCTTCTAAAGGTTTTCCCATGGTTATCCGTATTATGTTAGGAATCTCTGAAAAAACTTTGTCACCCGCACCATAACCTATCTTTGTGGGGATCATTTCTGGATAAAACTTTATGCTTTCAGATGTTAAATTGACAAGTAACGCAGCACCAGTTGGAGTTGCAAGTTCCGCTTCTATGGGACCACCTTTAATGGGAAAATTTTTTGATTGCAAAATAGCTAACGTTGCAGGGGAAGGACTAGAGGTTATACCATGGGAAAATTTGAATAAACCACCGCCAACGGCTACGGGGGTAGTACATATTTGAGCGTTAAAAAATCCAAGGTCATCCATTGCAACTGCACAACCGATAATTTCAGCAACGGTATCAACTAAACCAACTTCGTGCAAATGTATATCATGTAGAGAACCACCGTGCAAACCGGCTTCAGCGGTTATAAGAGAGCGTATAGTGTTTGTCGCAAAATGTTTTGCTTTAGAAGAAATATCTATGTGTTGAACAGTTTTATCTATCATGTCGATTAATTGTACACCATTTTTAGATGACGACTTATCAGATGTTATGGAGACTTTGGTTGCTTTAAAACCGTTAGTCATTACTTGTTTAATATCTACTTTAATGTTTGAGTAACCATATTCGGCAGATTCAAAACGTTTAATTGCACAAGTAACCTTGGTAACATCTGCACCTAAATCTAAAAGAGCACCTAAAAACATATCGCCAGCTACTCCAGCAGTTTGACAGTCAATAATTACTATTATAGAAGAAGAAAGCTCAGTCATTGTTTCACCTGATAATATTTTAAGAAGACAAAAACGATATATTACTTGCGGTTCTTGAGCAATAAGAAGATCAAATGTTTACGCTTAGGGAGATTTTAGAAAAAACAGCCCACTCCGAGATGACTATTGAAGAGGCAGAAAAACTGATCCGACTGCAAGCTATAGCTGAACTTGAGGGTATAGCTAAAATTGACTACAATAGAGAATACCGTAAGGGTATACCAGAAATTATTTTAGCAGAAAACAAAACTGTAGAGGACACAGTAGACATATCCCTAAAAATGCTTCAAGTAACGGGTAGAGTAATAATAAGCCGATGCACACTCCAGCATATTGATGCTCTAAAAGCTACAGTACCAGCAGATGCTACTTGCCAAATTAATCGTAAAGCTAAAATGGTAACCATTAAAAACAAAAATTACACAATAACCGCCTCAGGAGGTAGAATTGGTTTGCTCACAGCGGGAACATCAGATATTGCTGTAGCAGAAGAGGTAAAAACTATCGCAGAAGAAATGGGTTGCACCGTATACGCAGAATACGATATAGGCGTAGCCGGCATACACCGACTATTAGAACCTCTAAAAGATTTCGTCCAAAAAGATGTTGATGTACTTGTTGTTGTTGCAGGCAGAGAAGGTGCACTGCCGTCAGTTATCGCAGGAATGATTAACGTACCAGTTATTGCCGTTCCAACATCTAACAGTTATGGTTTTGGCGAAAAAGGCGTAAGCACACTTATGGCCATGTTGCAATCATGTTCACTTGGAATAGCTGTTGTAAATATTGACTCAGGTATAGCCGCTGGAGCCACCGCCACATTAATTGCTAACCGAGCAGCAAAATTTAGAAAATAAATACTTACCTAAATTCCCGTAAAGCACAACAATATCGCAGTAACCGAACACAAAAATTCATTAAAAACATAACTACAAAACAAAAAAACATTTACCACTAATACAAC
>WQSY01000054.1 GCA_009787585.1 Candidatus Bathycorpusculum sp.
TTGAAAGGTTTTTTGCATGCATTACATTTGCATCTTGGAGTTCCACTTGTTATCTGTTTACCCATTTTTACTACGTCTTCGCTTCCACAATGTATACACTTTACAGACACATTTACCACAGTTAATCCTCAACAAAATAACAGATACCCCACTTATAAACTAGATTAAGGCATGACCTAATTTTAAGATCTGCTCATACCTATTTGAACTACTCAACACAGATTAAACACTCTCTTCACAAAATAAGCACAAACCAACTATTTATAAATACCAAAAGAATCTAGTATCTAAAATGCAGTCGCAAATAAAATTGTGTTCACATAAACATAATCATATACTTGTTCGGGAGTTGGAGACATGAATCTAAATATGGCACGTGTCCTCTTGGTGCTGGTTGTTGCATTGATTACTATACCAATTTTTTGGTTGGTTATACAAGCAAACGATTCTGTGCCATTTTTGATACCAATTATTATTCTTGGCAGCGGTGTGTTTGTATATGTTATTAGTCACAAAACCCGCTATAAATCCCCTCAACAACCCTATCAACATATGGGCTTTTCAATTAGAAGAGTAGAAAAAGCGCTTGCCTCAGGTGCAGCCACCATGTTTGTAGTAGGATTTATCACAGAGTCATTTATACGACAATTATTACCGGGTCATTTTTGGCATATATACTTAGGTATCTTATTTGTCCTTGGAGCCATTATTGAAGATACACTTCAAATAATACTACAAAAAAACGATTACAATATTACCGCGCCAGACCAACCAAAAATCGTTATGATAATGCCAAGTCAAAGTTAAACAATAACCGAAATAACGTAAAAAAACAAAGCATCAACTTGCAAAAACTGTCTGATAAAAATACGAGAGTATTTCAAAAGGGATTATGTACAAATCCCAGATCTCCTCTCGCAAACCGTTAACATGAAACCAAGCAAACAGAAAAACAGTCAAAACAATCATAAACAAACTTCGCAAAACCATACAAGTTTTCCAACGAAACCGACCACACCAACACCTCTACCCAAAATTATTACACTCCACCCCATGCGTCTCAACCTTAGTCTACACAAACAACTTTGCTGAAATCAACTCCACATACACCCCACAGTCAGCTACAAAGAAAACCCTAACCTCTAACTACTCAAACCTATCAAACATCTACTTTAGAGTTTAGGCACTTCGATTTCCACACCCCCAATCCACAAACTCTCCGGTAGTTCAACAATACGCCTTCCACACCCAGACCCTGCTTTTTTTGACCCTAAAAAACGCCACATCCCATCCAACTCAACAATAATTTCACCTTGAGGGCGAGTTTTTGATAGGTTTTAAGAGCAAAATTTCTCACCCAATACAGAATTGTGGAGGGTTCGACTTTTAGCATCCGTCCAATAGCATTCATCGATAAGCCAACTACATATAGGTGTAGTGCGAAGGCACGTTTGGTGGCGTTTTTATCTTGGGTTTGGGTGAATTGGCGTCCACACCCTTTTGCATTTGTAGCGCTGTTTGTTGTGATTAAAGCCTGCTTTTACACAATGCTGGCTTCCACACTTGGGACATCTCATAATTATCGTGAGTACAAGGATTAAACCACTTATAATCCTTTTTGCAATACTCTCCAATTTTTCTTTCCAACACTATTGCAAAACAGGCAATAAATATCACCATACATGTCAAATAATTTCAATTATGGCGTTCATCACATAGCCATGTACTTTGGGAACGCAGGTTAAAAACAGAAAAGGACGCTGATTTGTTAAATCATGCGTTTTACTAGATCGTTTATAGCTTCTCCACGATAGCCTGCCTCGCCACCAGCTTGGAAAGACTTTTTAACATTGCCTTTAAAACCTTTCGATGGTGGATGCAATTTAAATACAGGAGTCATAAAGGGCAGTTTACCATGTTCAGCTTTACCAACCATTAGAGCATCTGCAAGTTCGTCAAAAGTTTTTAGACCAAGTTTCTCAAGGTATTCAGTGGTTAACTTTTTGTTGCCTGACAGACGAGCTCTTTTTTCAAGCATTGCTATCACAGTTTCTTTTGTAACCTCACCCCATGTGACATAACTGTTTACTCTTTGCAACATACCTTTGTATGATGGTCTATTATCAATTAGTATAGCGTGGTTAGTATGATCCAAGTGGAGCAATGTTAAAGTTTCTCGTGCTTCTCTTAGAGCACTAACTGTACCGCGAATTCGAACTACGGCTATCGTTTTTGTTTGTTCTGATTGTTGTTGTACCATGTTACTTCACCCAATCGGCTTGAGTAATCAAGTTATATGTTTTGCGTAATCCATCGAAAATTGCGTATGCATATGAGGGAACTGTCCTTGTTGAACCAAAGCTTCTCATCCAAAGATCTTTAACGCCTGCTAGACCAAAGATTGTTTTTGCAACCTCGCTTGAAACAAGGCCTAATCCTCTAGGACCTGGGACTATAACAACGCGGACACCACCACATTTGCCTTCAACTTGGAAGGGTACTGAGTGAGGTTGGCCACAATTACATTCCCAACTGCCGCAGCCTCGTTTTATTGGAACAATGTTTAACCGTGCATTTGCTGCTGCTTTTTCAATGGCGTTGCGAACTTGACTGGCTTTTCCGTTACCTATGCCAATATAACCATCTCTGTTGCCGACGGCTACAATTGCTTTGAAACGTGATTTTTCACCTGCGTCAGTTTGTTTCTGAACCAAGTTAACGTTTATGACTTCTTCCTGTATATCAGGAAGAAGTGCGTCAACGATTTGTGGTTCAGATATTTTTATGCCGCTAAGAAATAGGTCTTCCATTGTTGTAATTTTGCCTTCTTGAATCATCTTGCCGAGGCGAGTTTTTGGAACCCACTGTTCAAGATTTACTGTACGCCTATCGCGATCTTCTCGTTGTTGTCTACTCATTCTTCTTCTCACCCTTAAATGACGCAATTATATCTGCTTTAACTTTTGTAAAGTGTTCAGGTAATTTTTCAGGGGCAATACCTGCTTTGATGTATGTCGCAAACTTTTTGTTGTATTCATCTGAACCGATACCAAGTTCTTTCGCATACTTTGCGACTTGTTCACCCTTTATGCGCTCTTTAACCAGTTTTTCTTCACTGAAGGGAACAGCAACGCCAGCATCAACAACACCACTTAGCATAGCAAAGATTCTTGCACCCTTAGTGGGAGAAACAAGACCTGCATCTAATATGGCTTCTTTAACACCGGCTTTTTTAGCTTTCAAACCACAAAGTAATCCAGTTAAATATGCCGCGGGAATATTGCCTGTTGGAGCTTTCCAACCAAATTGTTTGCTTAACTCTTTACTGTTTGCAGCAACTAAAACAAAGTCGCCTTCGGATTTTGCTTTAATAATCTGTACAGTAGCGTTCTTCAATGATCCTCTAGCAACTAAACGGAGTTTACCGGAGATAACCATGCCTTTACGGGCTTGATAGTCCGTTTTACCTTCGCGCCTGCGTCTTAATTGTACACGGTAATTTGCATTTTTTGCCATCTTAACGTTTCCTCCATAGATCCTTTGATTTCAAATAACGCTCCAAGTCAGCAACAGATTCAAATCGACCGCTACCGGCCATACGATAGAATTCTGTGTATGTTTCCTCAGTAATAGTTCTATTTGCTTTAAGTTCGCGAAGTTTACGACGTAAGGAACGAATTTTAATCATCCAAGCTTCTTTTTTAGTTACATTTGCTCTTGGTGAACCAGTGTAGCTTCCTGAACCTTGCCGTCTACCTTTGCGTTTCTTTTCGCGAATAACCTTTGCTCTTGAACGGCTAACACCTTTCTCAGGTAATGAAACGATAACTTTTTCGTAAATCAATTTCTTGATTTCTTCACGTGTAATAGCACCGTCAACATCACTAATACGTTGAGGATCAATCCAAACACGGTTTTCACCAGTTTTAAGAATATCTGAGGCAAGGCGTCTTTGACTAGATAGATTAGTCATTATTTCTTCTTCTCCTTAGACTTTTTAGCCTTTTCTTTGTCTTTTTTCTCTTTGGCTTTCTTTTCTTTGATTTTTTTCTCTTTAGCTTTCTTTTCTTTTTCTTTCTGCTCTTTGGTTTTCTTTTCATCGACAGTTTTTTCTATGCTTTCAGCCTCTGACGTTATTTCTGCAACCAAAGCAAGATTAAGAACTTTTATTTGTAACTTTTCAGCTTCAGCAATGATCAAAGCACGTTTTCTTTTGCCAACGGTGTGACCAATACGAATTGCCTGAGTAGCAGAATCAATATCAACAAGTGATTCAACATTGTAAACAAGGACCTCTCTATAGCCTGATGGATGTAATCCACGGGCAATTTTTGGACCTTTGTATCCAGTGCTAGGACTTGCTGGCCAGCCTTTGACTTTTTGCCGAACTTTATTGTCTAGACCACGAGGTCTTCTCCAGCTTTCACTAAACTTTACATCACGCCAGCTTTCAGGTCTTAGGAAAGCAGGTTTTTTATTTCGTGCACGTTCTCTTGTTTTAAGCGCATCACGTTGTAATTGTGGTTTCTTTTCAGTCATTATGCCATACCCTCATTTCTTTCGTAAACGTATAAGCCGTCAAGGAAAATACGTGCGTCTTTACCTTTTACACGTGATGCCTGCTCAATGTTAGCAGCTGTTTGACTTACTTCCTCTAGGTTTATTCCTGAAATAATGATATCTTCTGTTTCAAGTTTAACTTTGACATCACCAATGATTTTAACGTGCCTTGCTTTTCTCTCGCCTGTAAAGTTTTCAATTAGAACTTTTTTGCCTTCAAGCTTTACATTTATTGGAAAGTGAGAGAACACAATTTTTAATTTGTAAGAATAGCCTTTAGTTACACCAGTTATCATGTTTTGAATATGCGAATATATTGTACCAACAAGAGCTGATTCTTTTTTACGAGGCCATTTTGCTGAGATACGAACAGTTTGTCCTTCGGTGTCAATTGAAATGGGAGCAAAAGAAAAATCTCGTATTAGAGAGCCTTTTTCCCCTTTTACACTAACCACTTTACCCTGCAGTTTAATAGTTACATCTTCAGGGACTTGGATAGTTCTAGATATTTCTGAAAGCCGCATAAAAAACACCTTAGTACACGAAGGCTAACAGCCTTCCTCCTACGTTCTTTTGTTCAGCATCCTTGTGTGCAATAACACCTTTTGACGTTGAAACAACCATTAAGCCCACATCTCTTGATGGAAGGAACTTCTTTTCCCATTCTTCGAATTCGCCGACTTTAGATGGAAAACGTGGTTTAATTGCACCACACTTGTTTATTCTGCCTAATAATTGAACTTTAAATTTGCCTAGACGTCCATCATCGATGAATTCGAATTCACCTATGTAACCGTTAAGTTGCATTATACGTAAAACGCGACCTAACAGTTTAGAGGCTGGGCTAATGATGCATTCACGTTTATTGCGCATCTCGTTGTTAATTATTGTTATTAATCCATTTGTTAAAGTATCCATTGCCCTAGCTCCTACTCATATTTTTTGAAGCCTAATTTTGGCGCGGCTTCCCTGAAACATTGCCTACATAAATGTAGATTATAACGCCGAATTACTGGTCCGTAAGCACCGCATCTAACGCATGGTCGTGAACCTTTGCCGTGTTTTCGCTCTTTTTTAATTTGCAGTTTTCCCATACATTTCACTCTCTTAGACTATTTCGACTCCTAATGTTTGTCGCACATATTCCATGGACTCTTCGGATGTAAGCAAATGTTTTTTGCCTACGTGCTTTGTTTGTTTTCGACGGATTTTTATGCGTTGACCGGGACGGTTAACGGAAACACAAACATCCATGCCAAATATACCAATTTCTGGATCATATTTTACACCAGGTATGTCAATGTGTTCTTTTAAGCCGAATGCAAAGTTTCCAATTTCGTCAAATGAACGTTTAGAGAGCTTATTGTCGATAACTGGAAGAACTTTTTTTAGAAAGTCAATACCTTTTTCTCGGCGTAAAGTTACAACACAAGCGATTGGTTCACCTTGTCTTATACCCCAGTCTCGAATGCTTTTCTTTGCTTTCGCTTTGTAAGGGGTCTGACCTGAGATTTCGTTAAGTACACGAGAGGCTTTTTCAAGCGGTTCGCCTGACTTACCTATGTTAAGGTTAACAACCACTTTTTCGATGCGTGGTTGTAACATTTTATGTTCAGTCCACTTATTTTGGGCGTCTTCAGACAACTGTGTTTTCCTCCGGTTCTTCTGTAACTATTACGGGTTCTGGTTCGTTGTTATCGATAGAAAAGATAAAGTCCAAAATAGTTTGACAACGTACACCTTTGTCATTTTCAATGACAACTAGTGCTTGACGACGTTTTTTGGCTTCAGTCTTTTCTATCTCAACTATTTTACCTTGAACACCAATGTTTTTACCGCCAGTGATAACTGCAGTGTTGTTTTCTTTTGTTTTTAGTTTCCCAACAACTTGGCCGTCTGCAATGTTTATTTTTAGAATGTCAAAGGTTTCATATGTTACTTCAACAGGGTTCTTTGGATCAGCAATTCTGATTAACATGTTTGTGCCATCGTGAAGTGCCACTTGGACACCTACCTTTGTTGTTGATTTATCTTCTACGCGGACAAGTCTGTATTTTGCCTCTTCTTTGCTAATTGCTGACAGGATTAACCCTTTATGTGAAGGCACTACACGATAGTATTGGTTCGCAGTTGGCATAGAAATGACATCCATTAAACCAACAGGGAAATCGTCCTTTTTACGGACTATACCGTTAACTTGTACTTTGCCTTCGGAAAGGATAAGTTTTCCTTCTCTTCGGGTACCTGCAACGCCAAGTACATCTCGTAGTACGAGGGTTAGAGGTAAACATCTTTGAAGTGAGTGTGGACCAGCTGCAGGTTTAATTACCCACAGTGATTCTTTTCTGTGAATAGGCCAGTATTTTGGTGCTGGCTTACGTTTCAGCCTTGCTGTTTTTCCTTTTCTTCCCAAATTTATTGTCCTCCCTCTTCTGTTTTAGGGGTTTTTGGTTTAGCACTAGGCTTAGATACAGCAGTCTTTTTTGTTGCTGCTGTTTTTTTAACTGGTGATTTTGTTGGTGCAACGACTTCTCCGACTACAACGATTTTTGGTTTTGCTTTTGTTTTAATAGTTAACACGGGTTTTTGTGTTGTTTTGGGTGTATGGTCTTTTTCAAGTGGTTTCTTTCGTTCTATGACTGCTTTGCGTTTTTTGTCGTTGAGATTAAGGTTTTTAATCATAACTTTGGAAGGGTGTACAGGGAGAAAAATGTTGGTGCCATCAACTTTTTCTCGTGTTAAACCTTCAATGTAAATACAATAATTTTTCAAGTCGACACGGGAGATTTTTCCTTCAAATCCTTTATTGTCTCCGCGTTGAATACGAATTACGTCACCTTTGCGTACTGGCAGGGTTTTTACGCCTTGTTTTTCGGCTAACTCTTTTGTGAGTGGAGCAGCCATTAATTTGTGGCGTATATGAGCCGGCGCAGTGAAGAGGCGTTTTCGTTGTTTGCGTGGGTTTTTAACTTTCATTTGCATTTGCTTTGTCCCTCTTACACAATTATGTTTGAAGCGCTGGCGATTCTTGGCCATCTTTCTGCCGCTTCTCTTGCTACTGGACCTCTGATTTCGGATCCTTTCATTTCGCCTTCAGGTGTAATAATTACGGCCGCGTTATCTTCAAATTGTATCCAAACACCATCAACTCGGTGGAATGGTCTTCTTTGGCGTACAATGACTGCTTGGAAGATTTTTTTTCGCATATCGGGTGATCCTTGACGCACTGAAACGGTTACCTTGTCACCTACTGCGGCTGATGGATAACGTCTTAGTCGTCCTTTGTAACCCATTGCTTGGATTAAACGAAGAACTCGTGCACCTGTATTGTCAGTGCATCTAAGTTCAGAACCAGCTACTAATCCTCTGCTGACTTTTTGACCGTGAGCAAGCATACCCTTTGCGGTAAGTGCTCTCTGCTTTGCTTTCGCTGCGCACATTTACTTTTTCTCTCCTAATTTTTCAACAACTACGAAAGATACTGTTTTGCTAATTGGTTTACATTCAGCAATTCTTACGTTATCGCCCTCTTTAACGTCGATACATGGTGGATTGTGTGATGCAACATGACCATGTCTTCTTTCGTATCTTGAGAACTTTGATGAGAATTGCATATATTCTCTGTCAACTATAACTGTTTTATCCATTTTTGCAGAAACAACTATACCTTCAAGAACACGCCCTCTTATGGCAAGTGTTCCGTGAAATGGACAGTTCTGGTCATCACATGTTTTTTTAGGTTGCTTGAATGTTAGAGACATTACCATAACCTCTTAATGCTTTTTTTTAGTCTATCCTCTGGTCTTCCAATCAAAAGTTTACCGTCAATCTCAACGGTTGTACCATCATTGAATGTGAAGTTAAAAACAGCAGAGTCTTTGATTACGCGTTTAATTTTGTTTTCACTGTTTAAAGTGAAGGTGTTCTTTGTTTCCCCGATAACTCTGCCGCTTAGTCCAAGATAATCAAAATGATTACTGTGGGCGACATGAGCTGCCGTGCCGATAAATTCATACCGGATGATGTCTGGGGTAACTTTCATTAAGTTTGTTTCTCCTTCTTTGAATCGTTCACCTTGGACTTTTTATCAGCGGCTTTTTCTTTTTTTGCTGTAGCCCTAAGGTTAAGTCGCACTTCGTTCTCAATTGTGAGAATTTGCGCGATAGTTTTACGTAACTCTCTTACGCGAGTTGAATTTTCTACGGCGCCACCTGCACGTATCATAGTTTTCATATGTGCAAGTTCAGTGCGTAGTTCTAATAGTTTTTTTGTCCTATCTCCACTGGACATGTTAATTATTTCTTGTAGTCTCAATATAGGCATTATTTTTTGGTCTCCTCAGTTTTTTCTTTGACTTGCGCTGCAGGTATTGGTGCTTCGTCTGTTACTTCTTCTGCTGTAACTGTTTCATCTGGTAGAGGTTCAGGTATTGGTTCTGGTGCAGGTATTGGTTCTTTGATTTCGACTGGTGATGTTGTAATTATTTCGGGTTCTTCGTTTACGGGTAGTTCTGCGACTATTTTAATTTTGTCGGGGAATTGGGCATCTGGGGGCATTATTTTAACGCGCACACCGAGCATGCCTGGTTTAAGTTGTACATGGGCTTCAGCTTTTTTTGTGAAAACTAGTGCTGGTTCGCCACATCTTGGGAAGTATCCGGCGCGGAATTTTTCAAATCTTGCGCGTTCTGTGCGAAGTTTGCCGCTTATGACAATTTCGCAGCCTAATGCGCCTGCTTCCATAACTTGGTTAAGTGCCCAGAAGCCTGCGCGTCTGAAGTGAACACCTCTTTGTAGAGCTGATGAGACACGATTTGCAACGACTAAAGCGTTAAATTCGGGGACTTCAATTTCGGAAACGCTAATTTGTGGGTTAGAAAGTTTAAAGTTTTCTTCTAGGGAAGCTGCAAGTTCTTTAATTGTTTCTCCGCCTCGACCGATGACTAAACCGGGTCGCATAACATAGATAACAACATGTGTTCCCAGAGGGGTTTTAGAAAGGTTAACTCCGCCGTATCCGGCGCGTTCAAGTTTTTTCTGTAAAAACTCGTCAATTTCGTTTCTCTTTATTGATTCTGTTATAAAACGTTTAACTATTGACATGCCTATTCTCCCGGTTTCTCGTCTAAGACAATTTCGACGTGTGTTGTAGTATTATATTTTGGTGATGCCCTGCCTTGTGCTCGTGGAGTGAAACGTTTAATTTTCATACCAGGATATGCAGCAGCGTGAATAATTCTTAAGCGATCAACGTCTAAGCCTTTATTTTCAGCGTTTGATTCTGCCGCTTCTATAACACGAAGGACCTGAGCAGATGTTTTTATTGGATATCTTCCGGCAAAAGTACGGACTAAACCACGTCTGTGGCCGAGTTTCTTCTTGTATCTCGCGTAGGGGACAGCTTTTTTCATTGCTATGACGCCGCGCAGATATTCTTTAGCTGTGCTGAGCATCATACCCCTAACAGCGCGGCATACTTCCCTTGCCGCTTTATGGGACACCTTGAGTTCTCTTCCGCTTGCTTTCGCTGTTTTTTCTGGATCTAAGGTTTCTTGAATGATGGAGTATCCCCATTTTGGCATTTCTATATCTCCGATGCGCAAACCAACACGTAGAAGCAATTTATATGGCTTTCCGTATCACAACTAAGATTTTAGTTTTATAGACCGATAAGTTCCTTGCGAAGGATCAATTCGAACGCGTGAGGTGTGTCAACACTTTGTAGTACAAATAGTCATATATAGTTTTTCCAAACTCACTAGGGAACAAAAATTAGCGCCACCAAAACATAACTAAACAATTACAGAGACGCACATGCACAGTTAAACATGTTTTTTGCAAGTAAAGGGAATAAATTACGTTAATTTATTTATATATCCGACATATTCATATTAGTGAGGATAGCGTAGCATGGCTTGGTTAGACGACTCCACCCTAATCACAATAATAATCATTTTAGTGGTGACGCTAGCTGTAGCCATATCCATGACAATGTTCTTTGGCATGAGACTTCGAAATAAAAAGAGGCCAAAACCCACAGCAACTGTTACAGAAAGCAAAAATAAAGGAAAAGAATCCAAAAACGTCTCAGAATCAGATGAGACTAATCTGCCTTTTAGAGTATCAAAGAGCGTTCAAACCGCTACAGCGTCAAATGCTAAAGATGAATTGCGCATTTTAGATTTAGAACGCGAAATTTTAGGTGATTCTATAAGACGGCTTTATGAGGCACAAGCTGAGGGTAAAATTACAGAGACCGAACGAGATAAACTTGCACTAACTTACAAAAATCGCATGAATGTAATTAAAGAATCCATAGCTAAAGACGAAACCATTGTTGCATTACATGAACTAGAAGGTATGCAAGAGGATTTAATGCAACTTTTTAGCGAACGTTTCGGCGAATTAACAAGTAAAGTTGAAGAATTACGTGGAAAAATAGACATTAAACCTATAAGAGAAATTCCCGTAAAGCTACCAACCCCTGTTCCAATACAAATGGAACAAGAGGATGATGAAGAAGAGGAAGAAGAAGAAAAACACACACCAACAAACAGCAACAACAGCAGTAGAGGCGAAGAAAAAACTAAAAAGAAACGTAAACCTCCAACTGAAAAAACTGATGCAAAAAGCGAGGCAGAAAAACGCATAGATTCTATCAGAAGCGAAGTTGAAAAAGTTTTAGACAAACTAGGACAGATGGAAATTGAAAACTAGTGCAGAATTAATTCAGGAAGCAAAAAAAAACGCAGCCCTTGAAGCGGTTAAACATGTTAAAGATCACTTCATTGTTGGTTTAGGAAGCGGAACAACTGTCGCTTTTGCCATTGAAGCACTAGGCAAACGCGCAAAAGAGGAAAACATAAAAATTATGGGCATCCCCTCATCTTATCAAACGTTTCAACTAGCAGTTCAACACGGCATCCAAATAACAACCCTTGACGAACATCCCGTAATTGACATAACCATAGATGGCGCAGATCAAGTTACACCCGAACTACACCTCATAAAAGGCATGGGTGCTGCCTTATTAAGAGAAAAAATTGTTGCCACAGCAAGTAAATACAACATTATAATTGTCGATGAAAGTAAACGTGTAAAAGTTTTAGGCGAAAATAATCAAACAGTCCCAATTGAAATTTTACCCTTTGCCCTTGCTCTTGTAGAGAGAAAAATTGCATCTTTAGGAGGAACATCTATTATAAGAGAAGGAAAAGGCAAACTTGGACCAATAATCACAGATAACGGAAACATGATAATAGATGTTAACTTTGGATTAATACGTAAACCTAAAGAAATGGCCTTTAAAGTGAAAAATATCCCAGGGGTTATTGAGACAGGTTTTTTTGTAGACTTAACTGACCTTGTCTATATTGCCACTGAGAACAAAATAGAAAAACTTGAAAAATAATTTAAAAGATTTCTTTTAGAAAAAACTTAAAGTTTAAATGACTGATTATAGACTGATATGCAACCGTAACCAACGGTAGGCACAGGTTGCCGGGGTAGCCTAGCCTGGCTAGGGCGCCAGACTCATAATCTGGAGACAAAAGGGGCTAAACGCTCTTTGCCAGAAGTCGCGGGCTCGAATCCCGTCCCCGGCACCACTTAGTTACGTGTGGTATCCTCCCTCAAATTTTTAAAACTCCAAAAACAATAAGGATAAAAAAGCCAACAAGCCAATTCACAACTATGAACAACACCTATAAAGAGCTCGCCACATCATCAAACAATTGCCCAACAAAAACGCCTAAATTTCTATCTCATCCAGTACGCTTGACCTCTCAGTTGGTCGAATATCAAAACACACACTATCTACCAACAGCAGCACTCCACATAAATCACTGACAACAAAACAACCAACAAAACAGATGTTGAACGAATCATTGCCACCATAACTCAACAATAAGAAACCTAAATTCCCGTAAAGCACAACAATATCGCAGTAACCGAACACAAAAATTCATTAAAAACATAACTACAAAACAAAAAAACATTTACCACTAATACAAC
>WQSY01000055.1 GCA_009787585.1 Candidatus Bathycorpusculum sp.
GTTGTCATTTGAACCCACAGATTCAAATGCTATAGTGAATGTTTTATGTTTTTCTAATTTCAAAAAACTAGTTTTGGTTCCGGTTCAGCCGGGTTAGGGATTATGGCAATAGCTTTACTTACGACAATATCAGCATCAAAAACGTCAAAAAAAACAAACAAAGCTAAACAGTACTCTAACTACAAAACTACATACCCGTATCAACAACAACAATATTACACGTCTCAATTTAATGCACAAATGGAACTGGATTTACGCCTACCCTACAGACGATTCAAACAACTCTACCCAAACAACAACATAACATATGACGAATACAAAAAAATGCAAAACCAACAATCCTTTAAACACGCCATAAGTTCACAAAAAAACCGCCGAATGATACGATAAAAAACTCAGTAACAACAGCACATACCCTTTTTTCAACACACATCACAAAATATTTTTCAACACCACAAACATTTACACACAAGCTAACCAATTACATACAAGATTTAACTATCAACAACATGTTTACTTATTTTTTTCTCTATATACACAAACCGTTTTTGAAAATAAAGAGCAATACAATCACAACAATACCTACAGCTACAACAACAGCACACGCACAAATAATTATCACACCCCTCAAATTAAAAACCCATCAAACAACTTTTCATCATCAAGAACTGTTCCATTATTACCATCGGACGAACCGTTATCTCCAGTAGTTAATCCATTATTACCACCCAATGAACTATTATTACCTACACCATCATAATATACATCAGCATTCGTGTTATCAGAAATTACTCCATCTTGTCTATCAAATATACCTTTTAGATATATCCACGTTCATAGATAACCCTTGTTGGATCTTCAATTTTATCAGACATTTATCGCTTATATGTGTTATTTCGATACGTAATTTGGTAACAAAAAACTGCAAAGAACGGATAATACGACACAATAGAGGTTTGATTAACTGTTTGCTGTTTAAAAAGAAAAAATTAAGGCTAAAAAGCCTTATTATTTGTTGTTTATTCGATGAATTTTTTTCTGGCTTGGGCTATGAGTTGGACTGTTTGGTCTCTCCATGGTTCAAAGCCGTTAGGTGTTGTTGGGTATGTGTCGTAGTGTGCGCGTAGTTCTCTCATCATGGTAACTGTTAGGTGTAGTTTGTTTAGGAAGCCGACGCGTCTTATTCCTTTAAAGATTCGTTTGGCTGTTTCTGTAATGTTTAAGTGGAAGTCATCGCCCATGCTTGCTTTTAGCAGGTCATCTTCGGTCATGAGTTTTTGGTTCATGCCATAGTTTAAGTCGTCGTCGCTGCAGGAGAGGAGGAATATTTTAAAGATGTCAAGGGCGCCTTGTTTTTTGCCGTAGGTGTCCATGTATGTTTTGTTGTATCCCCACAGGGCCTCTTTTGTTGGTTCGCCTTTGTTTAGAGCGTCAATTATTTGTTTGCCTGCAAAGTGGCCGCTTAGCATTGATGGGCCTATGCCGCCGCCGTGTATGGGATTAACTAGTGAGGCTGCATCGCCTATAATGGCTATACCGTTGCCTACCATGTTATCTAATGGTCTGCGGACAGGGTCAAACCATGCGCCGCCTGTTATAACAGTGGAGTCTTTAAACAGGGGTTTTTTAAAAGCGGTGCTATAGAGTTGGTCTTTTGGGTTTGGATATCCGGTTTTGCGCATAAGGGCGCCTATGCCTACGTTTACGCGTGCGCCGCCTTTGGGGAAAATCCAAGTGTAACCGCCCGGTGAAGATGTTTGGCTAAGATATATTTCGCAGTACCGTGTGTCTTCTGATTCGTTTTTAAGTTGACGAATTTCACGGTAACAAGCTTCAACGTCTTCGTTGTCAATTTTTTGATCTATACCAAACGCGTTGGGAAGCTGTTTGCGTATCATGCCAAAATAGCCTGTTGCGTCAATTACTACTTTGCTGCGTAATTCTGAAATTTGTCCAGTTTTCATGTTTTTAGCAGATATGCCTACTACGGTGGATTTTTCAATTATTGGGGCGCGGAAGTTCATGTTGTCTTGTATTTGGGCGCCTTTTTCATCGGCTTTTTTTAGGAGCCATTTGCCAAATAGGGGTCTGTTTAGAATGTAGCCTTTAAAGTCTTCATCTGCTACGGTAAAGACAGTGTTTTCGTCTGGGGAGTAGATTTTCATGCCGTCAATTTTGGCTTCTAACTCTCCGCTAGTTGGTTTTTCAAGACCTAAAAATGTTAGGTGGTGTTCGCCTATGGCGTCGCCGCAGATTTTTTCACCTACGTGTTCACGGCTACTTTTTTCTATTAAACATACTTTTAGGCCGGATTCAGCTATAGTTTTTGCTGCAATGCAGCCTGCTGTTCCAGCACCAACAACTATGGCGTCAAATTTTTCCATGTATATTTTTCTCCTAAAGTAATGGGTGATGTATTTTGTATACTATGTTGTATAAGTAAAGCCATATAAAGGTAAAGTAAGTCAAAATACACTAAGTGTAAGTCTATGAACCCTCAAGTAGCGTTAAGTGCAGAGTTTCGTAAACTCGTTGAAGGACAAATGCAGAGAACCATTCAAGGTATTGAGTTAACTTTTTTTGCCATAATGGAGAAACAAAAAATAACTCCTGAAGAAGTGAAAAAAGAAATTGATAGCATACAAGAAAACTTTGTGGTTTTATTTCAAAAATGGAATCTAGAAATTCTTTATACTCTTCTGCTTAAAAAGAACAGTGGTTTTGGGGGGTTGAAAAAAGTTTTAGGTGTAAACTCTCGTACTTTGTCTGATAAATTAAAACTTTTGCAATCACATGGCTATTTAGAGCGAAATGTACAAACAGGACCGCCTTTGCGAGTAGAGTACAAGCTTTCATTTAAAGGAAAGAATACTGTATTATTAGCGTTGCCCTTGTTGTATTATTCAACAGCGAGTGTTTAAGTTTTTAGAGTTTCTTTTGAGAAACTCTTATTGACAGGTAAACACGTGGTTGTTTCTTTTATAGTTTCAAATATCATGCAAGTTAAAGTTTTTTGAAGTCCGTTTACGCGTCGTAGCTTGTCTACGACAAAATTGCCTATGGTATTAACGCTTTCAGCACGAATTTTAATTAGTAAATCCCAGTCGCCGGTTATTATGTGGACTTCTTGAACTTCAAAGAATTTGGCTATTTCTTCTGCTACGCCTCTTTGGGTTATTAGAGTTTCGTCTGGTTTGTTTCCATAGGAGACTGCTGCTAAAATGAAGGCGGCGGTTGTTAGGTTTAGTTTTTCGGGAGCAATGATGGCGCGGTATTGTTTTATTATGCCTAGGTCTTCCATGCGTTTTATTTTTGCAAAGACTGTGGTTATTGGGGTGTTGGTTTTTTTGGCTATTTGGTTAGCGGTTAGTTTGCTGTTTTCTTGTATTAACACAAGTATGGCTAGGTCTTTGTCGTCAAGTTTGAAGCTCATATGTAAATATTACATGTTTAGAGTATATAAACATGTTTTTATTGTAAAAAAATCAGGTTTTTTATGAAAAATTTATTATACCATAAGAGACTTTATTTAAACAAATATTCCTATAAGTGAAAAGCATGACACCCAAAGAAGACACCACGGCTGCAATAGCAGCAGTAATTAATACACCTAAATCGTTAGACCAACTACGAACCACGCAAGAAATTGAAAGAAAAGCAGCCATAGGCAGAATAGTAACATACACCCTAGGAAGCTTAACCTCAACTTATGTAAACGAGGGCTTCCAATGGCTTCTACCTGTAATCCTAAGCCAAAGCACCGACCCTCTCTGGCCAGACCCAAACGCGTCTATTGAAAAAAGAATTGAATTAGACATCTATGGAAAACCTGTACGCACCATGACAAGCATGATTGTCCACAAACTAATAGGCGCCTCAACAGTTTATCCAAAACTATTTACCCTAGCCCCAAACATACGCATAGAAAGAGCTGACCGTGGAAAAACAGGAAAACACATATATGAATTTACCCAACTCGACTTTGAAGCCCAAGGTGCCACCTCAAAAGACATTTTCACTCTAGTTGAAAAAGCCCTCTGCACTCTAGTTAAAAACTTGAAAAAAGACCTAAAAGACGATTTAAAAGCTATTAACCGTATAGATGCCATACCAACTTTGGAGGCGCCCTTCAAAATTCTTGACTGCGCCGACCTTAAAACAAAATATGGCGACACTTGGGAAGAAGAAATTATAGCAAAAATTACTCAACCCACTTGGATAACAAATATTCCCAGAGCCTTCTATGATTTTGAAGACTTTAACACAGGCAAATGGGACAACTATGACCTTTTTATGCCCCAATACGGGGAAGTACTCTCAGGTGCCAAACGAGAATATGAACATGACAAAATCATAAAAAAGCTTGAACGTGATGGAGTAAGAAAAGAAAACTATGCTATAATAATTCAAATGGCTAAAGAAGGACGTTTAAAACCAACTGCAGGTGCAGGCCTTGGTGTTGAACGTGTTATTGGATATATCACAGGTGTAAAGCACATCGCGGAGTGTCAACCCTTTCCAAGAATACCGGGAATAGTACATGAATTATAACAGCATTAATAATTGAGGTAAAAAAAATATGAATCCGTATTTAGAAGCACTTCAAACTAAAATGTCTCCTAAAGACTTTGAAAAATTAGCTGCTATTGATAATTTAAATATTCATGAATTCATTGCAAAAACTAGTGATTTATGTTGTCCAGAAAAAATTTTTATATGCAGTGATGCCCCTGAAGACATTGCCCATGTTCGAAAACAAGCAATTGCCTGCGGAGAAGAACATGCTACACTTACCCTGCAGGGTCACACCGTACATTTTGATGGTGAAAAAGATCAAGGCAGAGATCGTCAAAACACAAAATATCTTGTGCCTAAAGGAGTCTTTTTAAGCAAAGCTCTTAATCAAATTGATCGTCAAGAGGGCTTAGCAGAAGGCCGAAAAGCACTCATGGGCCTAATGGCAGGGCGAACAATGATTGTACGCTTTATCTCCCTAGGCCCCCGAGACTCTGTTTTTACCATTTTAGGAGTCCAATGCACTGACTCATGGTATGTCGCTCACTCAGAGGATCTCCTATACAGAACAGGTTATGATCAATTTGTAAAGGCAGGTCAAAAAAGCGATTTTCTCAAAGTTATACATTCATCAGGAAAATTAACTGAGGAAATGGTAAGCGCCGAACCCGATAAAAAACGTATTTACATAGACCACATGGATAACACTATTTACAGCGTAAATACGCAGTATGCAGGAAACAGTGTAGGGTTTAAAAAATTAGCTTTCCGTCTTGCAATACGCAAAGCTAGTAGCGAGGGGTGGCTAGCAGAGCACATGTTGCTTATGGGCGTTTATGGTCCAAATAAACGTAAAACCTATTTTGCCGGAGCCTTTCCAAGTGCATGCGGTAAAACCTCAACAGCTATGCTACCAGGCGAAACTATACTAGGTGATGATATTGCCTACATTCACAACATTAATGATACAGCACGCGCTGTTAACGTTGAAAGCGGCATATTTGGTATCATACAGGATGTAAACGAAAAAGATGACGCCTTAATCTGGAAAGTATTAACAACTGCAGGCGAAGTAATATTTTCCAACATTTTAGTCAAAGACGGTAAACCATACTGGCTAGGTATGGGTAAAGAAATACCTAAAGAGGGGTTAAACTATACCGGCCAATGGTTTGAGGGTAAAAAAGATGAAGCAGGCATTGAAGTAACAGCCGCTCACAAAAACGCACGCTACGCCGTATCATTAGCCGCATTAGGAAACGTAGATCCAGAGCTTAACAACCCAAATGGTGTAGAATTAGGCGGCATAATGTATGGCGGAAGAGACGCTAAAGCATATGTACCAGTGCAGCAAAGCTACAGCTGGGAACACGGCATCGTAGCTTATGGGGCATCATTAGAAACTGAAACTACATTTGCAACAATCGGTAAAGAGGGTGTACCCGAAATTAACATGATGAGCATTCAGGACTTTATATCTATACCCTTAGGCAAAAACGTTCACAACAACCTAGAATTTGGTCGCAAACTCAAAAAACAACCCATAATTTTTGGCGTAAACTATTTCCTACGCGGAATAGACGACGGCAAATATTTAAACAGCCCACGCGACAAACACGTCTGGGTAAAATGGATGGAACGCCGAGTCCACAAAGAAGTAGACGCTATAAAAACGCCAACAGGTTTTATACCCAAATATGAAGACCTAAAAACACTCTTCAAAGAAGTATTAAACAAGGACTACACAAAAGAAGACTACATAAAACAATTCACCATACGCATACCTGAAAACCTAGCAAAAATTGAAAGAGTCTCCAATTTCTATCAAGAAAACGTCACAGATCTTCCTCTAGAAATGTTTGGCCAACTCTACCTACAGCGCGAAAGACTACTAGAAGCTCAAGCAAAACACGGCGACTATATCTCCCCCGAAAAATTCCAGTAAACCCTTAAACTTTGGAAAAAACTTTTTTTTCCTAACATTTTTTTACCTATAGCTTACCTGTTTACCTAGTTTGTTTAAAGAAAGACTTAATTTTAGCATTTATTATTGCGTAAGTGATTATTATGCAGGTAGAAACTTTTCCAGTTGGTATGCTCTTAACTAATTGCTATGTTGTAAATTGCACCCAAACAAAAGAAGCTATAATCATAGACCCAGGTATAGATTTTGCTGATGAAGCCCAACCAATATTTAGCTACATTGAAAAAGAAGGACTAAAAATAAAGGGTATAGTTAACACACATGGACATCAAGACCACATAAAAGGTGATGGACTAATGCAAAAACAATATAATTGCCCCATTTACATCCATGAAAATGATGCCTATTGGCTAACCCGTTTAGAAAATATTAACGTAACAGAAAAAGTGTTACTCAAAGACCACGAGAACATCCAATTTGGAAAAGTCTGCCTAAAAGTTATGCACACCCCCGGCCACACCATGGGCAGCATATGCCTAATTGACGAAAAAATCATGTTTTCAGGAGACACACTATTCTCAGAAAGCATAGGCAGAACAGACTTCGCCGAAAGCTCACCCAAAGACATGAACGAAACCCTGCAAAAACTAACAAAACTACCCGACGAACTATTAGTCTACCCCGGCCACGATGAAGCCACCACAATAAGCCACGAAAAACACGCAAACCCATTCCTAAAAGTCATAACACAATAAAACACATTTTTTACGTAATTTCTCCTTTTCTATTACTATGTTTTTTCTTTCTATGCGATAAAAATAAAGCAGTTATAGCAATGACAATCATTAAAGTTAATACAGACATAGTGAGCAAATTTAAGAACCGTTGGTAAGCGATTTCCTCAGTGTAAATCAAAGACTGAACTAGCCTTCCTCTGTTAAATGTAAGGCATTTAGAGTTAAACTCGTCAAATTTATTATTAAGAAAAGCAATAACATCTTTTTTCCGTGATAGATCAAGTAAACCAATTTCTAATCTATTCTTAACCTCATTTATGCTCATCGTTGCAATATCAAAATCACTCATTACTTCAGATAAAGCGTTTTGAATTTTATATAAGTAAGACAATGAAAAAGTAGCCACTTCAAAAACAACGTTTTCACTATAACCCGTTAGTTCCCGATAATCATACTCTGTGTCCGTATCCACATCTTTGGTTAAAACAATATGTAACCTATTAAACTTGTCAATATAAGCGCCTGCATACTCATCAGGATACAGGACTACTTCTCTTTCCCCAAAACCATCATCCACTAAAATCGTGGGAAAACAGCTAATCACTCGAGAAGCAGTAAAAGCTGCCCTAGAATTAGCATCCATTCCCTCGTCATATGCAAAAACTGGTATAAAGGAGCTAAACACAATTACAGAAATTAAAAGAACACTAACAAATGTCAAAAAAGACTTTTTGAACATACTAACCAGCCCTCGGGATTACTAGATGAATACACATCACTTAATCCTCAAAAGCTGTATAAAACAACCTGTTATTAAAAATTTCGCAATGCTTACTGCATGTAAGTCGTTTCAGATATTATGACAAATCAAGGTGTTTCGTATTATTTTATAAAGCATAGTTAAACAATCATAGTAATGATGTATAGTGGAGGTTTGTGAGTTGTGGTTTTGGATTTTAGGTTGGGTGCTGCAGGGTTTTTTGTGTTGTTGTCTAATTGTATTTATGATGCAGTGAGACTTATCAGGTGTATTTGGAGAAGGATACGGTTGAGAAGGTTTGATAATTTGAAGATTCTTTGAATATAATCAGCTGCGTGTTTATAATATTTCGTCGTTGGATAGTTGGTTGTCTATTTCGTTTATTGTTCAGTTTTTTCTTGAGGTTCGTAATATTATGCTCCTTCAAAACTTGAGAGGTATTTTTACCTGATTTGTTAATGAGTTAAAGTTTTTTCACAGCGTAAATTGGAGGGATAACAAAACCTATATTTTCAAAACTAACCAAGCACAACGAGAAATCTTACCGCCTTTGACATAAACAAATCATGTAAAAATGATTATGCCGCTATTTGTATAGCGGGTCTACGATTTTAACTGGCCAACCGTTTTTTTCAATTAAAGTTTTTGCTTTTTTCTGCTGTGAATTGTCAATTGCAATGGCGTGAAGTAAATCACTTTGTATAATGCTGCCAAATCCTTTGATATGTTTTATCTCTTCAAGTAATAATTTATCATCTGTTTCAAGTACTGTTAACGTATGTATTTTAACTCGTCCAATCTTTAGTTGCCAGTCATCAAGAGAACGAATTACATTGTCAGGGAGTGGTTTGTCGCTTGCTTTTTGTAAATCTTTTTTTATCTTTTGGGGAGTTATATTGTTATCATGGGCTCGGATTATTGATGCAAAATCAAGTTTATAAACGGCCGCGTTTCCATCAACAGAACTTCGGGTCAAAAATTTGCTAAAATATGTCTCATGTTCAATACGACATTTAAGTCCTGAAATGATAACTGAATAATCTGGAAGCACAACAAGTTGTCCTTGGTCATTTAATATACCAACAGTTCTAGATGCTTGATATTTATCAGTTAATCCAAAAATCCATGCGCCTAACTTTGTAAGGCGAAGACCTGCAATTCCGACACAAAAGTCATCATTAGCATACTTTATACGTGCAACATCTTCGGTATATGCAATATCAACTAAGCCCATTACGGACAAAAAAGACAATACTATACGTATAATCTGAGATTCACACTCATCCCAGTCAGGTTTATAGTAGCCGTAATAGTAATCATTAAATTTGTAACCCTTAACTATAACATCCCCGTAGAATAATCGTCTAAAAAAAGGTCCATTAAACAGTTTTAGGTGATTGTCAAAATCTTCAAAAGTTATGAATTGATCAATTGGGCATTTTTTTAGTAAATTGATAATAGTTTCTCTGCATTCCTGCCAATTAAGTCGCCAATAACCCTCATTGAATGCAATATATGTTATGTAGCGAAGTTCAGAAAGGTTATTTTTTGTAAGATAGCTGTTAAATAAATATTTTGCTAATTCGTTAGGTGGCACAGAGAGTAAATCTGGCGCGTTTTTGCTTGGCTGCACAAGGCCCTCTTTGTCAATGGTAAGCAAGCCAGAGTTGGCGGCTATGGCAAAAAAAGGGTGGGCAACTTTAAAATCGTTATTGTGCTTAGCTTCTTTTGTAGTGCAAAACTTGCCGTTTTTATCACACACTTCTTCAAAACCCATTAATTCAGATAGTTTTGCTAGTTTTGCAGTTGTAAGATCAAATGTTGTTGGTTTTACTTTCAATTTTTCACTAGTAGACAACTTAACAATTGTTGCAAAATCGCTAAGTCGGTTTTCTCGGCAAATTATGTAATCAGTTTTTGCAGGAACATATTCGCTGTAGCCAAATTTTATGGGACCTACTATTTTTTTTAAAGCGTTAAAAATAATAGGTGGCATGTCTCCGCCGGGGAATAACAGCACTGTTTTTGTGTCAGGGATATTCCATGTTAAAAGATGAAGAAATTTTAAACGTGTGTAGTCAAAAGGTGAGGTAATGTTTTTTTTGTAGCCAGTAGAGGTTACGTATTCGAGTTTAAGGTTATGTTTTTTAGCGTATAGAAGTGTTGTGGGCAGATATTCGCCGCCACATTGCACTATATAGCGTATAAGATCCTGTTCGCATTCAGATAGAGCATTCCAAATGTTTATAATATTTTGTTCGTTAGCATAGAACATGACGAGATTTTTTACAAGATCTTTTTTTAGAGCAGGAGGTTCGCTATTGAAAACACGTGTGTATAATTTAGTTATCCCGGTGCCCTCAACGCAACCAGGCATTGTGTCATTAGAACAGTTATGTATATACGTTGCAAATTCGTCTAGTTCATTCATTGCCATTCTTCCGAGTTCATTATTTTGTATGGATATCCTTGTTCAGTGAGGAATAATTGGCGGTGCATTGAAAAGTCTTCTTCGCGTGTATCACGTGAGACTAAAGTGTAAAAGTATGCCTTGTTTTCGCCTTGTTTGGGACGAAGAATACGTCCAAGCCGCTGGGCCTCTTCTTGTCTTGAACCGAAACTTCCGCTAACTTCAATGGCTACATTTGCATCAGGTAAGTCTATTGCAAAGTTTGCAACTTTTGATACAACTAGGATTGAAAAGTCTCCGCGTTTAAAACCGCCATATAGTGTCTCACGATCTTTGTTGGATGTTTTTCCTGTAACAAGGGGTACAGAGAATTTTTTGGCAATCCGTGCAAGTTGTTCAAGATAAACTCCAATAATTAAAATATGTGCCCCCTCATGTTTAGTGATCAAGTTTTGAATTATTGTAAATTTATCAGGGTTTTCTGCTGCGATGCGAAACTTTTCTCGTTTAGGTGCAATAGCATAGGGCATTTTTAACTCTTCAGACATAGGAATTCGTATTTCAAAACATTCCGCCTGAGCAATCCAACCTTGTCCCTCAAGTACTTTCCAGGCCATTTCATGACGTTTGGGACCAATTAAAGCAAATACGTCTGCTTCATGTCCATCCTCACGTACTAGGGTAGCTGTTAAACCAAGGCGTCGTTTTGCTTGTAACTCTGCGGTTATACGAAAAACGGGGGCAGGAAGTGTGTGTACTTCGTCATAAATGATAAAGCCCCAATTGCGTTTAGAAAATATGTTAAAATGGTTCAGTTTACCCTCGCGGTCCTTTGCACTAATGATTTGATAAGTTGAAATTGTGACAGGTTTTATCTCTTTTTTTTCTCCACTATATTCACCAATTAGTTCGGGGGCAATGCTTGTTTTTTGAACTATTTCGCTAATCCATTGTCGTAGCGCGGTAATTGAGGTGGTAAGAATTAGCGTTTCTGTCTTCAACTCTGCCATGGTTTCAATTCCAACGATTGTTTTTCCTGCGCCGCATGGTAAAACTATAACGCCATGGTCACCTTTGCCGCCTGCGCGAAAAGCACTAACGGCTGCTTTTTGATAATCTCTAGCTTGAAAAACATCTCGTTTTAAGGTAAAATCTAGTTTTTCTCCGTCTGCGTATCCGGCTAAGTCTTCGGGTGGGAACTGGATATTCATAAGTGCCTGTTTTATATGTCCTCGAAATACGGGATCTATTTTGACCCTGTTATGCTGTGGAGTGTCAATGAAAAATTTAAAGACTGATTTATCAGCGCAGAGTTGTGCCATGATAAATTGGTCATCGGTTTCAAGAAACAGTTCGCTCTGTTCTCTGCGGATTCGTACTTTGCCATATCGATCACTAATCTGTGTTAAACGTGCAATAACTGTTTCAGATATTGGATATTTGCTGTATTTTTCAAGAGAAGCTACAATATCGGCACTTTTTACTCCAGCGCTTGCTGCGTTCCAAAGAGAAATAGCTGTCATTTTATATGTATGAACATGTTCAGGGGATTTTACAATTTCAGCAAATGCTGAAAGTTCATCACGAGCGGATTCATAAAGGGCATTGTTTGTTTCAAGCAATAAAGTCATATCGCTCTGAACAATGAGCGGTTTGTAGTAGATGTTTTCAATCATTTTTTAGATACACACACATATTTGTGAATTTAGCTATACATGAAACGACTGGTTTTATAACCGCTATAAGACTACTATGCAAGTTTAACACTGATATCGCGATGTTCAATCTATTTGAAAATTATAAATATTGCGGCATGTTTGCCATGTATTTTTTCGCAAAATAATTCATCTCTGCAGGGCTATGTTTACAGGCAGACTATTGTGCGTATGTATTTGCACTGTTGTATCGTTGACGATTGGTTGCTCGGTTGAAGTTAAAGAGTCTTTGTTCTGTAAAAGCTGGGATGTTTAAAGGTTTAAATGGATAGGGGTAAAAGCTGTTGTTTTCTTGTAACTGTTCAGTCGTAGCTGTTTTTTGAGTTTTTGGTGTGCACATTGTTTACATAGCACCGATACTGTGATAGAGTGAGTAAGCGTTATGCAACGATCG
>WQSY01000056.1 GCA_009787585.1 Candidatus Bathycorpusculum sp.
GAAGTATCATGGAAGAATGATCTTTTCTCAATCATTATCTGTCAAAAATACCTTTGCTATATCTACAGTGGCATTGCATTCAAGTTGTGTTCGTTGTAGTGATAGTTGTTTTTTTCTTGGTCTGTTAGGGTGAATTTGTATTGTGGCATAATATTTCTTACATTTTATGAGAAAACATGTTATATTCACACATTTATAGTAACTCTAATTACTTAACGGATAGAGCACTATGTTATGGCGCTAGAAAGTTATGCTGAGTGTTTTGACGGGTTGGCGCGTAAAGCTTGTTTTACGTGTTGTTATGCTACAAAAATTAGTTGGGTAAGATATTCAAAAAATAGGAAATAGACACGGCGTATTCTGTTTGTTCGGTTTTTCTGTTTAGTCTTTTTTTAATAGTTGTGTTTTTTTGGGTTAAATATTAAAAGTTGTGTGTTGCGCATGTAGCGGCCGATTCGTGGGATAAGGCCTGTTGCGTCTGTGCCTAATTTGCAGGTGAGTACTTGTTCAAATAGTCCTAGAGGTTCGATGCTTATAACGTCACGGTTTAAACGTGTTCGCTCTATTGTTGCTGTGGCCTCATCTGTTGTGATGCCTAAAATTAGTAGCCTGTCTAATAGTGAGTTTTGCCAATTTTTAAATAGCTCTAATTGTATAGGTGAAAACTCTGCTTCAATTACATTTTCAGCAGCGGTGGCTTGTATGTTTTTAATTTTAATGCTAACTGGCAAATCTATGCCTAATGCAAATAATTCTGTAATTTTTTTAAGAGGTATATCTGCTCCATTTAATAGTTGAGTCTGTATAGTGTTGAGTGGTATATGTGCGTAAATGGGTTTTTGTTCCAAAATGCCTATGTCAACTGTTAGACCTTCGGGGGTATTTATTTTTTGGAGGTATCCTTTCCATTCAGTGTTTACTGTTATTTCTTCAATGCTATTTGGGCAGATGCCTATTTGTTTGGTTATGTAGCTTTTAGCTACGTTTTCATCCTCACCTGTAACTTGTACTTTTACCCATCGATTAACTGGTTTATCTAAAACTTGTATTTGTGCATCTAAATCCTCAAAGGTTGCCTGTAGGGACATTTCTATCTGTTTAAGCTGTCCCTTATTGTACACTTTAGTTAACAAAGTTAAACTAGTCAATGTTGTGGTCCTCTAGTAATTGGGTTATTTCGTTGTAGAGTTTTCTAACTCTTTTGGCGGCATCCTCTAGTTTTTGGTCTTGTAACTGTTTTATTGTTGTTTCTACAGGTATGCGTTTGGTGCCGCTTATGCATTTGTCTGCGTAGCAAACAATTTTTTCCTCCAAAGTTTGAGGTATATAATTGTCTTTGGGCCAGTTGAACAGTTGAGCTTCCTCTGTAGTTATACCCGCGCCTATATGCCGTTTAATAATACAAACTATGGCGTCAGGTAAGCCCTCTGCTTGTGCAAGCTGCATACCCTCAATGGCATGATTTACACTATGAGTTTTAGCCCGCCCCAGATCATGTAAGAGAGCCCCGGCTTCAATTAATGATACATCGATAAAATATTTTTTTGCCTCAATTTTCTCTGCTAGCTCTAGTGCTAGTAAGGCTACAGCTTGACAATGCGCAATTACTTCAGGCGAGCACTTATTTTTTTGTAGAATGCTAATAGCCTGCTCCCGGGTTGGAAGCTGTTTACTCACATAGTTCCTTCCTTAGAACTTCTACTTTTTCTGTCAGTTTACTAACCATATGCTCATTTCCAGAGTGCACTAAAGGTTTACCGCATACATTACAGTGAAAAACAAGTTCCACTGCCTCTTCAAAAGGCACCCGTTTACACTCGGTACTGTTACAAAAATAAAAGTCATGATTTCTCTCATACTCTAGGCGAACATTGAGTTTCTCAAGCACTCTACGTTTCTGACTTAATATGAAGCCTTCCAGTTGACTTGGCTGAAGTTTCCAGTGAAAAATAAACCAACCCGTTTTAGGGTCACGTGTCCTGCGCAGACTTACAAGAGAGTGATCATAGAGTTTATAGAGAATTTTGCGAACACTATTTAGACGTATGGCCGTTTTATTAGCTATGTCATCATCTGTTGTTTCATCTACACCTTTTAAGTACTCAATAAGTTTAACGGCTTCCTCTTCTCCCAGTGCAGAAGCCACTTTCATCAAAGTTGCATCGTCAATAGTTGATAACATACTTATTTCCCTAAATGCCAATATTAATGACACACTGCTACATAAAACTCTTCGCGAATACTTACGCTTTTTCTTCGTTAACCTCAATGTTTTTTCCATGCTTTTGAGGAATAATTTTTACTTCAGCTTTTTCAAACTCTACCATTAACTCTTTGCCCTCAAAGAATCTATCCAAAAAAATTGCTAATGCACTGCACTCACTATGTGGCTGATTACCCACACCTATGTTAAAATCTGAAACATCTGTACTATAAAATTCTCCTGGAACTTTTTGACTGCCTACTAAAAGAAGAATATCCTTACCTGTCTCCCGTATGCGATTTAGGACATCGCTTGATTGAATATTTTCTCCATACGCTGTTAAATGAGCTACAATCCCGCCTTTAGCTTTCCAGTCTCGAACAACATTGCGCCAGTTAGTTCCCATTTCAAAGACAAAATTGCCTCCCCAATGTTTTGTAATAGCCTTTATAGTTTTTTCTATAGACTTATCTTCAATATCTGCAAGAATAAACCCTGAGGCACACATAGCACGTGACGTTAAAGCGCAATGCGTAGTTAACCGTGAATCCCTATGAATACGGTGTCCCCATCTTAAAACAACAATCTTTTGTTTACTATCTATTAATTGATTAGGTGTATTTTCCATTGAATTTTTCCACTTTTTTTCTTATTTGCTCAGCAATCTGTGGATTAGCTTCAAATTTAACCTCTGCATGGTCCCCTAAGAATTCTTCTTTTTTCACTTCCGCTTTTTCATGAACCCACGAAATAAACGACATCACCTCACCTGTTAACGCCACTGAAAAACTGCCCTGCACATAATTTTCCAACATTTTAACAATCTGAGCCTTTAACATGTCCAGATTTGTCTGCTTTTTCGCTGACAACAAAATGGGATTTTGAATTTTACCCTTTAACGCATCTAGTTTTTGCTCAAGTTCTTCAGGACTAAGACGATCAATTTTATTTAACGCCGTTATCTGCGGTATACCCCCCGCGTTTAAACGGTTAATTGTATCTTGGCAAATATCAATTTTCTTTTCAATTACCTCAAGAGGCTCTTTTAAATCTATAACTAATATAATTAAATCTGAGTATATAGTTTCCTCAAGCGTGGAATGAAAGGCCTCTATCAATGAAATGGGTAACCTATCAATGAAACCTACAGTGTCAGTTAATAAAAATTCACGATTCGAAAATTCAATTATACGCGTTGTGGTCGAAAGCGTAGTAAATAACGTTTTATCTACCATAGCTTCTGCCGCTGTTAAAGCATTAAAAAGAGTACTTTTACCCGCACTTGTGTATCCCGCAAGTGAAACCGATAAAAAACCTAACTCTGTACGCCTCTCTCTTTGCAAAATCCGTTTTGTACGAATAGCTGCAAGTTTTTTTAGAATCGTTTGAACTTGAAGCTTTATAGCATCACGATAAACATCTGCTTCATAAACACCTAAGCCCATAAAACCTGGCTGTTCACTACCTTTGCATAGACGAACTTTTTCTCTAGCATGCCTAAGCTCATTTTGCACTGTTGCCAGTTGAATTTGCAGTTGAGCCTCTGTAGTTGTAGCACGACGAGCAAAAATTTCTAAAATAAGTTGAAAACGGTCAATAACCTCCACTTTAGTAGCCTTAGCCAGATTATAATTTTGTAACATACGTAAAGAATTATCAAAAATTACTTTACTTGCCCCTGTGTCTTTTACCAACGCGACAAGCTCTTCAACTTTTCCTGCACCAATTTGATATCTTGCATCGGGCGGCCTAGTTTGTTCAAGCGAACCCACTATGGTATAACCTGCTGTTTGAGCAAGAGCTTTTAATTCTTCAAGACTTGAGGGTTCTCTGTTTAAGCGTCTTTGAGCTATGATGGCTTTAATTATTTTTGTTCCTCCGCATCATCATTGCTGTCAATTTCAATAAGATCCCCCAAAGTTACCTCCTGATTTTTACCTGTCACTGGCGTTGAGGCTGGTTTTTCTTCCACTTCTATAGGTACTAAAAGTTTTATCTTTAAAAGGCGTTCAAGTTTGCTGGCAAGCAAATTATTTGGTTCCATTTTGCCTAATTCAATATGTTTTAGTACAGAGGCACGTTCATTAATTTTTAAACCTAACTCTTCATGAGAGAAACCCATTTTTTCTCTTGCAACACGAATTACTGCTGCATAGCCCGCAATGAGTTCTTGAGTGATTTCCACTTTTACAGCAAGATTTAATTTCTTTTGCTTCACAGGAGCCGCTGATCTTCTAGACTTAGGAGTTGTCCCTGTTGAGGTTGAGGCTGACGTAGAACCCGTGCTTGATACAATAGTTAGAAAGGGTGATTTAGGTGCCTGCTTTACTTCGTCTGGATAAATAATTTTGCCATGCTTAGCACACTCAGCACAGACAGTCAATTTTGCGCCTTCAATATTTGCCCGAATTGGGTCACCATGTATTTTGCGTCCACAGACTTCGCATCTCACAAAACTTCACCTTTAAATTACTTATTTACTATGATAAGTTTATACTTATCGAAAATAAACCTGACCAATCACGGTGAAGTATACAGTGGAAAACCAACTTGACAAAATCCGCGGCATAGCTGACTACCAGTTCGGCAAAAACGTAGGCGAAAAACTTTTTCCAGAAAACGTAACTTTCGAACTTTCCAAACGCACCGGCCGAATACGCTTTATAAACCTAAACGGCGAACGTATAGCCACCCTCAGACCAACAGATGGCCTTTTTTCCTTAAGTATAAAAGCAGCTAAACACTTAGTAGAAAATATCCCCACCGCTAAAGGCTTTGTTATGCTACAAAATACGGTCTCAAAATACATTGCAGAAGGCGGTGATGCATTTGCGGTTCACATTGTCCAAGTAGATGATGAAATACACGCAAAAGACGAAGTTGTAATAATTGACGAAGATAGGCAACTTTTGGCAGTTGGACGAGCAATTCTTTCTGCGCCAGAAATTCGTGCATTTAAAACAGGTGTCGCTGTTAAAGTGCGCCACGGCACAATCAGCAAAATATAGCTTGTTTTCTAAATTGCAGTAGTGATAAAAAGTGCAAACGATGACCATTAAATGTAAAGTATTTATGTTTATATACTCTTCTTTTTGATACTCTAACTGAGTATGTGAACAAGAACAAGAAAACGGTGTAAAGAATCAATTGTTTAACGCTTGGAAAAAGCAAAATTTTGGTCAATAATTTTTAACAATTTTTGGTAACAAAAAATAGGTTGTTGACTTTGTAGTATCTCTTGTTTATGGGTTAAGTTTATGAGGTTCTAATGTTAGTAGATTATAATTGAAGTGGTGCTGTATGCATAAACGTATGAATCCTCGTGAACAAAAACGCATGATGCAACGTATGGGCATGAATATGGATAGCGTTGAAGATGTTAACCAAGTTATTATAAGAACAGCTTCAAAGGATATAGTTATTGATGAACCTGAGGTTGCGATTTTGCAGGTCTCAGGACAAAAAATGTATCAAGTCATTGGAGGACAAGTGTCCGAGCAAGCGCCTGGCCAATTTGCTACAGCGGCTCCAGTAAAGCCTCTGTTTACTGATGAAGATGTACAACTGGTAGCTGATCAAACTGGTAAAAGTCTTGAGAAAGCCAAGGATGCTCTTAAAGACTGCGGTGGTGATTTAGCAAAAGCCATTTTGTTACTTTCATCCTAACTTTTTTGTTTTGATGAAAACATGACAGGTCAGTAAACGGTGGTCTTGTTGTGTATGTTGACTGTGTCTTTTGCGTGTAAAGTTTTTTGGATTCTATATATCGGTTTAATTATACGGTGAGTGGATGTTATGGTAGTTCAAAATAATAGTGGTGTTTGTGTGGTTGGGAGTTTTTCTTTAGATTCTATTGTGGTATCTGGACATAGGCCTTTTCATAATTTGGGTGGTGCAACTACTTTTTCGTCGTTTGCCGTGAAGACTTTGGGAGAGTCTGCATTTGTGGTGTCTCGTGTTGGCGGAGATTTTCCTGAGGCTTATTTATGGCGACTGCGCGAGGCGGGTATTGATGTCTCGGCTGTAAAACGTTATCCGCAAGAGTTTACAACTAGTTTTGAGCTTTGCTACAACGGTGACTTCTCTGAACGGTCATTAAAATTAATTTGCAATGGGTCGCCCCTTTGTCTTGAGGACATCCCTCATGACTTGTCTGCTAAGGTTATTCATGTTGCGCCCATAGCTGGCGAAATTAACTATGAGGTTATGCAGCATTTACGTTCTTGTTGTAATTTTTTATCTTTTGATCCTCAAGGGTTTTTGCGACATTTTGATAAGCATGGTAACGTGTCTATGTGTCTGCAGTCGATGGATAGGCATGTTTTGAGTTTAGTTAACATTTGTAAGGTGTCTTTAGATGAGCTTTTTGTTTTAACAGGCCAATTTGAGTTGAAGACAGCTGTTAGAGAATTGCATGATGTTGGTGTTGAGACTGTTCTTGTAACTATGGGTGCTAAGGGTTCACTGCTTTCCGTTGAAGGTGTTTTTTATAATGTTCCTGCATGCAAATCCTCAATAGTTGTTGACCCTACAGGTGCCGGTGATGTTTTTATTGGTGCCTTTTTAGTGGAATATTTGCGGGGCAAAGAGCCTCTGTGGTGTGCCTCTATGGGTTCTGCAGCGGCTTCTATGGTGGTTGAAGGTTTAGGTTCTACTTTTTTTGGAGACCGAGAGGAAATTTTAAGACGAGCTACGTTTCTCTATGAAAAAGAACTTAAGTAAAGAAGTAAATACATGTATTACGTATTAACAAGTTTGAGGCGTACTATTGTGGGACGTATAGATAAAGGCGAAAATTGCAGTGTATCTGGCTGCGGTAGTGAAGCTGACCGTTCAATCTCAGCAGATAAAGTAAAGTCTGCTGGTTTAAAAATTGGTAATGCAGTTGATAAGCGTGCTTACTTGTGTAAAGAGCACTATAAAGAGTACAAAAAGAAATCTAAAAAAGATAAACTCATTGACAAATGGCGTCATGGCATGTAGAAGGTGTTACGTAAATGCGAATTTTGCAGTTGCACTCCAATTTTATAACTTATAAACCCGTTGAAAAAGAACTTGCACAAGCTGAGGAAATAGAAAAAACTGAGGTTCACCTAGAAGATATAGTTGTTTTGTTTACCTCTATCGAAGAGGGTGATAATGATAATGTTTCTCAGAAGGCTGTTAATGATGTACGGGCTTTTCTTGGCAAATTAAAAGTAAACAAGATACTCATATATCCGTTTGCTCATTTAAGCAGCAACCTCTCTAAACCATCTGAAGCTTTTAATGTAATTAAAGCAATGGAAGAGTTTGCAAAACAAAAAGGCATAGACACTTATCGTGCACCGTTTGGTTGGAATAAACAATTTACCATATCTATTAAAGGGCATCCATTAGCTGAGCAAGCACGTGCTTATACACCTGAAACTATAGCAGCAGTAGAGACTCAAGCAGAGAGTGCTAATATGTGTGATTTAAAGAAGGATGAAGAGCCTGTTTCAGCTGCACTTAAAGCGGAAGATACACTAAAATCCTTCTGGCACATTCTCCAAGTCGATGGTTCTCTTGTGCCTGTTGAAGAATTTAAATTCAAAGGTAACTCTAATCTGCAAAAATTTGCTAATTATGAAATTAAAAAGACACGTGCAGTTACAGTTATGCCTCCACATGTGCCTTTAATGAAACGCTTAGAGATTGCTGATTATGAACCCGGTAGTGACCCTGGCAATGTTCGTTGGTACCCAAAAGGACGTATGATAAAATCTTTACTTGAACAATATGTTACCTCTAGAGTGCAAGAATACGGTGGCATGGAGGTTGAAACCCCCTTAATGTATGATTTTCACCATCCAAGTCTTGCAAGTTATCTTAACCGATTCCCCGCACGACAATATGTACTAAAGTCTGAAGACAAAGAACTCTTCCTACGTTTTGCCGCCTGTTTTGGCCAGTTTCTAATGGCTCACGACGCCCAAATTAGCTACAAACAATTACCTCTAAAACTTTTTGAACTTACACGTTACAGTTTTAGACGCGAAAAAAGCGGGGAAGTAGTAGGACTAAAACGTTTACGCGCCTTTACTATGCCTGACTGTCATGCTTTCTGCGCAGACTATGATCAGGCAAAAAAAGAATTCATGACCCGCTTTGACCTCTGCCTTGACGTTCTAAACAATATTGGTTTGGTTAAAGATGATTATGAAATTGCTATGCGTTTTACCAAAGATTTCTATGCTGAACATAAAGAGTTTATTGCCTCTTTAGCTACAAAGTTTGGTAAACCCATTTTAGCTGAAGTTTGGAATGAGCGTTTCTTCTATTTTGCTTTAAAATGGGATCTTAACTTTGTTGACAATCAAGGCAAAGCGGCCGCTCTTAGCACTGACCAGATTGATGTTGAAAACGCTAAACGCTATGACATTACATATGTGGATGAGACAGGTGAAAAGCAAAACCCTTTGATTTTACACTGCAGCCCTAGCGGTGCTATTGAGCGTGACATTTACGCTTTACTTGAAAAAGCATACTTTGAACAAATGACCGGTAAAGCACCTATGTTGCCTGTTTGGTTGTCACCAACACAAGTGCGTTTAATTCCAATTTCTGATAAATTCCTAGATAAAGTGGAACAATTAGCACAACAAATTGCTATTAACAGCATTCGTGTTGACATTGACGATTCTGCATCTACATTGCAGAAGAAAATTCGAGAGGCAGAGCAAGAATGGGTTCCATACGTTATCGTTGTAGGTGAAAAAGAAATAGAGTCCGGCACATTGTCTGTGCGAATTCGTGAATTTAAAGGCGCACAGGAGTCATTAACGATTGACCAATTAGTAAGTAAAGTTTCTGAAAAAATTGTTGGGAAACCTTACAAACCGTTACCTTTACCTGTTTATCTCTCAAAACGACCACAATTTCACGGTTAAAGGTGACTGAATTAATGTATAACAGTAGTGGTAAACTATATCTATCAATTGAACAAATAGAACCTATGAGAAGTGGAAAACAATATGGACAATGAACTTCAAATCTACATAGACGGCAAATTTTATCCTAAATCAGAGGCTAAAGTTTCTGTGTATGATCATGGATTTCTTTACGGCGATGGCGTTTTTGAAGGTATCCGAGCATACAATGGTGTAGTCTTTAAATTAAAAGAGCATATTGACCGTTTGTATCGTTCAGCACATGCTATTATGTTAACTATACCTTTAACTAAACAAGAAATGCTCCAAGCTGTACTAGATACACTGCGTAAAAATAAAATGCAAAACTCATACATCCGTCTTGTTGTATCACGTGGAATTGGCGATTTAGGTTTAGATCCCCGCAAATGTCCCAAAGCCTCAGTTATTATTATCACTGATACAATCCAATGTAAAGCAAGCAATGCCCAAGAAACAGGCATAACTACCATTTTTAGCTGGGTACAAAGAAACCCCGTTAACGCAACAACACACGAAATTAAATCCCTTAACTATTTAAACAGCATATTGGCTAAACTTGAAGCTAACGCCTATGGCGCTGACGAAGCTATGTGCCTTGAAAGCAGTGGTTGCATTGCTGAGGGCGTTGGCGAAAACGTGTTCATTGTAAAAAACGGTGAAATCTTTACGCCTCCCACTTCAACAGGTGCACTTTCCGGCATAACTGCTGAAGTTGTTGTAGGCTTAGCAGCAAAACTTGGCATCAAAGTTGCTATAACTAACCTTACACCATTTATGCTGTTTACAGCTGATGAGGCTTTCTTTACTGGAACAGCCATGGAAATGACTCCTATACGTGAAGTAAACAAACGTGTAATTGGCGATGGTAAACCCGGAGTGGTCACCAAAAAATTGGTGACTGAATTCCAAAAAGTAATAGCTGACCCAACACAGGGTACAAAAATATAGTTTGAAATAAACCTAGGTTATCCGGTAGCCCGTTTAGTTTATTTTTTTTTGTTTTTTAATGATGAACTGCTCTAGTTTATTGTATGCTTCTTCTAAATCGTTGATTGGTGGTAGAAAAACAATTCTCACATGATCTTTGCCGTAGACTGGGTCAAAACCTGAACCGTTTACAATTAAAACTCCTGTTTCTTTTAAGAGTTCTACCACAAAGTCTTTATCATTTTTCCAATGTGTACCTATACCGTTTATTTTTGGAAAAATATAAAATGCGCCATCTGGTTTAGTTGTAGTTATGCCCTCTATTTCGTTTAGGCGTTTCCAACTAAAATCTCTTCGCTGTTTTAAACGTTCAATTATGTCTTTAACAAAATCTTGTGGACCGTTTAACGCGGCGGTTGCGGCTATTTGAACGGGTGTGTTAGCACAGATGCGAATTCGGCAGAGTTTTTCTACGCCTGCTTGCAGAGTGTCAAGTTTTTTGCCTTCACCTTTAAAATACATGTAACCTAGTCGCCAACCTGTCATTTGATAGACTTTGCTAAAACCGTTTAACCCAATGACTGGTACATCTGTGGTCAAGTTGGCGGCACTTACAAAATGCTTTTCATATGTAAGTTGATCATAAATTTCATCACTAATTACAGGCAGATTATGTTCGCCTGCAATGTTGAGAATTTCTTTAATGGTTTTACCGTCGTAAACTGCACCTGTTGGATTATTTGGATTAATAATTACTATAGCCCGTGTTTTTTTGGTGACTTTTTTACGCAGGTCATCTATGTTGGGTTGCCAGTTTTCTTTCTCTATAGTCTCATAGGCAACGGGTGTGCCATCAAAAAATTTTGTGTATGAAATATATGGCGGATATGCTGGACCTGGAAAAAGAATTTCATTTCCTTTCTCTACAATGGCACCCAATAACATTTGAATGCCCTCAGAGATGCCCTCTGTAACTAAAACGTCCTCTGATGAAATGTCTACATTGTTAATTTTTTTCTCCTTATTTACTACTGCTTCTCTAAGCTCTAGCAGACCTTCTGAGGGTGAATAATAATTATCTTCCTTAGCAATGGCATTACATAGTGCTTCTTTGAAACTTGCAGGCGTTTTAAAATCAAATGCTGCAGGATCTCCAATATTTAGATAATGAATTTTCTTGCCATTTTTAATTAAGTCCTTAGTGTGCACTATAACGTCACGAATTGCGTACTCAATATTGCTTGCACGCTTAGTTACCTTAACGCTTGCCAATTTGGTTACCTTGCCCTCAGAAGTCATGCTATAGAAAAAGATAAAGGCTTCCTTTTTTTACAACAAACATTAACTTCTACCATAGACTTTTAAAAAAAACATGCCACGACGCGTTAAGTGAAGCGTAACCTTTAACAAATGATAACTGTTATTTTTTCTTGTCTTGCCATAGATGAGCACCCGTAACGACGGACTTTACAGAGGAACGCAAGAACTATAAAGCTTGCACCTATGACCGCTAAAGTTCTACCCAATTACGGGACAGGTAAGACATCGGGCGAAACTAAACTTCCCACGCCGAGAGAGCTTAGCCAAGCTTAAAGCGACGCTCAGCTATGAGGTTAAGTGTTAGGTTACGTTGGGAGACAAACAGCCCGTAACACACCTCAACCCGTTTTTAACCTTTAACTTTTGTACAGAAACGTAATAGGGTATTTGGTACTTTCCAGTTATTTACACATGTATGGTAAAACGCAATAGAAATAAAATGGTTTATGTGCGTGTGTGTTTTTCTAGTTATCCCATAAAAATGAACTGGTCTATTAATATGTACAATAATGTAATATGTTTAAAGTTTACTTCCAAGTTTGGTTTACGAAATCTCTATCGAAGAGGCACAATCTCTTCTTTTGTTACTTTGATGTTTGTGTTTGTGTTGCTCTCTTCTCTCGTTTTCACGTTTAATGGTATGTCTGTTTTTGTATCGGGGGTTGCTAATGTAACTGTTTCGAATCAGGATTCTCTTAGAACTGCTGTTGTTAGTGCTCCTGTGGGATTAGATGTATCTTATGTTATTGCTATTGATGCCGATATTTACCTTACTGGTTCACTTGTTATTCCAACAAATAAGAACCTGTATTCAATAAGTTTTTAACTATCAGCATGTCTATTTTGTTGAGGTTAGCTACTTGAGATATGATACTGATTTAACTGATAAAGAATGGA
>WQSY01000057.1 GCA_009787585.1 Candidatus Bathycorpusculum sp.
AAAATATCTCGAGCAAATCCTGTCAATATAGTAAAATAGTTTTTCCAAAAAACCTCAAAGCTAGTTCGCCACATCAAAAAAACTCATGCAATTGACGTGCATGTAATCCTCAATTAATAATGCAATGTATTAAAAATAGTGAATGACGTGATGGTAAAAAGATGTCAATATTGAATCAAGATACCCTTATGTCAAACTGGGAATTACAACAAACTCTCGAAACTTCAAAGTAACCAACAAATCTTATACAACCAGTTATTATTGAGGTGCGATGAAAAAATCTTCAGCAATATTTTTCATAGGAGACTGCGCTATTGACTATTGGCTGATGCTGGAAGATAAGTTGATTAGGGAACACAACTAAAAATTTAAATTCTAACGAAAAACGAATCAACTAAACCTGTTTTTGTCGATAACTGAAAGCATGTATAGCAAGTTTGGTATATTTACTTTATAAGATATATTTATTAAATTGTATAATTGTAAAATAATCACCTGTGCAACTAATATAAGTAAATGACTTTAATGGTTATATGTCTAAAGCAAATAAACCGATGAATTGTGTGAGTAAAATTGAACCGTTAACTGTTGAGGCCGAGAGTGATTTAAAACCAAAAACAGATTTAGAGTTAGTAAGCGAGATTAAAGGACAATGGAAGCTTTTGTGGAATGAGTGTTTTAATGATAAAGTGAAAGCTGAGGGGGTAGCAATGGACAATTATTCGGTTTTAAATGTTGAAAAAGGTACAGTAATTCAGGCATCAAGGGATTTTAAGGCTTTGAATTTTAAAGAGATTCTTGAGCAACATAAAATTGAAAATTCAGAACGGTTTATAGCGCCTGATAACAATACGGGTGGTTGGAACAAATTTATAAAAACAAAAATTACAAATAATAAGCCTTTAAAAGAAAAATCCGCCGCCTTGTCTTGTGCGGCATCTGTTAAACCTAAGGGGCAGCATCATAAGAAGGGTGGTAGAGGCTGGCTGCATAATATTTAGTCTGTACACACGCTCAGCTATAATTGCTTTTTTTATCAAGAGAGCGTAATGTATGGCCAAAAAGAAAAAATAGTTATATGTGCACTAAAGTGGCGGTTATAATTTTGGCTCCAACTTTAATAATAAAGTGTTTTACATGTGCCGGTTTGTTTCTTGCAGGGAATACCCAAAAAACTAAAAGATGCCCTTATTGTGGTAAATGTATAAATTTGCAAAAGGCCGTACGTGTTGCTCAAGTGGCAAATTCGTTGGAGGCCTCTGAACTTTTAAAGCAGTTAAAAATTAAAAACGCAAATAATCCGCGTTCAAAATTGTAGATTAACGGATTTGATGTAGCATCTCACAGGTTTTACATAGAATTTGAGATGTAGGTTCTCCGCAGTCTTTGCAGGTTTTAAAATCTTTTTTTGTTAAAACTTGCTCTATGGCAGGCTGAAGTTTTTCCATGGTGCGAGATATAGCAAATTTAGTTCCAGTATGTTTTTCTTCTATATTGTTAAGCATTGTTCGTATGTCATTGCGCAAAGCCTCTGAGGCATATGGGCAGGGCGTGTCTTGAAAAGTTATTTTTTTTATGTAAGCGTATAGAGCGCTTTCATTTTCAGGAATTTCGCAAAAAGGCTTAATTTTACGTATAAACATGGAATGAACATAGTTAGTTATAGGTTTCTCTTTAGATAATCTATCTGTGTCTCCACGTAAAATATTCATAAGTACCGTTTGTGTTTCATCATCTAAAGTGTGGGCGGTGGCAATTTTTGTGGCTCCAATATTTCTTGCGGCAACATTTATAGCTCGACGTCTTAAAACCCCACAGTAAGCACATGGCGTTAGTTCTGTTTTACCCTTAGCTTGTAACTTTATTATTAACTCATCTAAGGTTAACCCAAAAAGTTCCTTAAAAGATGTAATATATAACGGAATTTGCAGGGCGTTACAGTTTTTCTCTGCTATATCTAAGGCTTCATCACGATAACCCTTAATGCCCTCATCTATAGTTATTGCAGTAAGAGACGTTTTAGGTCTATACTTTTGAAGTTTTGCTAAAATATGCAGTAAACTTAGGCTGTCTTTTCCACCTGAAACAGCTATGGCTAATTTGTCATCAAATTTTAGCATACTATATTTTGTTATGGTAGCTCGAACTTTTGCTTCAATGGATTCACTGAAGCATTTTTTGCACAGTTTTTGACCTGAATATTTTCTGTAAAAAAAACTTGGTTTTTTCTTACAAACTGAGCAATAAGAGCCTGACATTAATACCGCAGTATTCTTATTTCTCATAGCTAAATAAATCTATATCAATAACGTCTAAAAAAGCATGAAAAACATGTCGCTTAAACCCCGCCGAAATGATGCATATCATGAAATTATTTACGATAGCAAACATTTGCTGGCTCTTTACATTTTACGTGAAAAGGCTGTTTTTCTAATGTCTGCCTTAGAGCGTTTTCATTTACCTGTTGTGGCTCATGGCAGTGTTGCAAGAGGAGACATAAAAATGGGAAGCGATGTTGACGTTTTCATTACAGGCGGTGTGCAGAACAGTTTTCTTGTAGAAACCGCTTTAGAACAGGCAGGAATTAAAATTAAAAATAGATTCATAATTCAGGCCACTCCCTTATATGCTATGAAGGCGTATCTCGAAATCGATGATGAGGTATCTAATGTCTCTTTTCCATTAATGGATTTGCGTCGTGTTGAACGCGAATTTTACCTGTTTGGAGGTGAAATAACTTTGTCTCAGCTTAAAGCAGATTTACGGGTTAGGGGTGTAGATAAACGTCTTATGTTTATAGAGCCCAATTTAGTAGGTCATGTGGAGAGCAGTGTAGTTGGTAGAGAGGCTTTTGTAGCTAAAGCTTTGGGAATTTCCGTTGAAACTGTGCAGAACAGAGTACAGGCGCTTACTAAACGAGATTTAGTAGGTCGAACAGGTGTGTTTCTTAAAAAAGAGTTAACACCACAGGAAACATTTGAGTTAGTCCTTAAACGGTTATCTGATTTTAATCCTGCGGTAAGACGGCGTGTTTTAAAAAAGAAAAGTTAGCTGGTGTAGTAGATTAGTTCTTTTTCTTCTAGGATTTGTTGGATTTTATCTACGGCCTCATAGACTTGTTCTTCTTTCTTTGCGCCTACACAGACTAGTTTGCCTGCGCTAAATATGAGAAAAACCACTTTAGGTTCGTCCATTCTAAAGACTGCGCCTGGAAACTGTTCGGGTTCATACATAACACGGCTTAGCTTGTAGATTAGGCTCTCTAAGTCAATTTCGCCCCCTAACTCTGCTGAGGCTACAATGTTTTGAATGTTTACAACGGGTTTTTCGGTAATTTGAATGCCTTCGGTGCGGAGTTCTTTTACTACTTTTTCTACGGCGTTTCGTGATTCTTTTTCTGATTTGGCGCCTGTGCAGACCATTTTGCCGGTGCCAAATATTAGAGTGGCCGTTTTAGGTTTTTTAAGCCTAAAAACTAGTCCTGGAAACACGCTTGGGTTATATTCTGTTTGTGGAAATTTTTCTACAATTTTTTGTAAGTCTATTTTTTGGTTAAGTGAAACGGAGGCTACAATGTTTTGAATGGATATTATTGATTTTCGTTTACTCATGTCTCTCACGTGTTAGCTTCTATTTAAACTATTTAAGTAGTGCACATGGGTTATATAAAGCCCCCTTATAAAGGATACTTTTGTAACGTTTTTCTTTTAAGAAAAATGTTTATTTTTTGTTAAATACTTAAAGTTAATAGTTTCCTGTTTGTTGTCTAGTTTATGTTCAAGTAACGGCTTGTGTTATACGAGTTTACCGTTTCTTTTTTAGTAAAGTTTAAATGATTCTGTTTTGACTTATGAGCAAGGTATGAATTATGCCAACTCACGGTTCGTTATCTAAAGCAGGAAAAGTTCGCTCTCAAACACCAAAAATTGTTGCCCAAGAGCGCGTATCTCCAAGTCCAAAAACAAGAAGCAGACGCAATTATGAAAAACGTGTGATTCTGCAACGCAAACCCGGACAAAACTGGATGTAAAAACTTTCCACCAAAGCTTATTTTTCAAGCTTTACCTAAATTTTATTAACACAAACCATCTACATAATAACCCACACCATTTTGGTTACCTCCTTGGCAGACAATAACAATAATAGTAGTAATACTAATAATGACCAAGTTGCCATTCGAGAAGTCATAGATAACCTCCTCTCCATGGCAACCCCAACACATGAAGACGTAAATCGACTAAAAATTAAAGCCGCTGCTAAACATCATTTACACAACATGATCACCAACGCTAACATAATTGCTGCCCTAACCCCTAAGGAAAATAAACAGTTATTACCTATTCTACAACGCAAAACAACCCGAACAATAAGCGGCGTTACAATTGTTGCAACTATGACTGAACCTTACCCCTGCCCACAACCCGAACCCTGCGCTTACTGCCCAGGCGGACCCACACAGGGATCCCCCCAAAGCTACACAGGCTATGAACCCGCTGCCATGCGAGGCAGCCAGAACAATTTCAACCCCTATATGCAAGTAAAAAGCCGCTTAGAACAACTCTCGGCCATAGGCCATAAAGTCGACAAAATAGAATTAATCATAATGGGCGGAACATTCCCCGCTACACCACAAGAATATCAAACACAGTTCATACAACACTGCCTTGATGCTATAACAGATAAACAATCAACCAGTTTACATGAGGCTAAAACATATGCAGAAACAAGCAAAAAACGCAATGTCGGCATAACCATCGAAAGCCGCCCTGACTGGGCTAAACAAACACATATAGACGCAATGTTAAACATGGGCGTAACTCGCATTGAACTTGGCGTACAAAACCCCTGCAATGAAATTTACCAACTAGTCGGCCGAACACACACCGTTGCCGACGTTGCAGAGGCCACACAAATAGCAAAAGACGCCGGACTAAAAATTGTCTATCACCTAATGCCCGGCATGCCCGGCTCTAACCCCAAAAAAGATCTTGAAGCATTTAAAAAAATCTTTACTGATCAACAATTTAAACCTGATATGATAAAAATTTACCCCTGCCTTGCAATCGCGGGCACTAAAGCGCATCAATGGCTACAAGAAGGCAAATATCAACCCTACAACACCCAAAAAGCAGCTGAGGTAATAGCTGAAATCAAAAAATTCATACCAAAATGGATACGCGTCATGCGTGTACAACGTGACATCCCTGCAAACCTTATCATAGACGGCGTAAAAAAAAGCAACCTACGCCAGATTGTACATGAAAAACTAAAAACCCAAAACATCCAATGCCAATGCATCCGATGCCGCGAAGTAGGCCACCGCATACAAACAGATCACATAAAACCTGATATAGCCAACATAGAAATTCTAACAGAACAATATGACGCATCAAACGGCAAAGAATATTTCATTTCAGCAGAAGACCAAAAAAACAATATACTACTTGGATACCTACGCTTACGCATTCCTTCACCAAATGCTCACCGCCCCGAAATCAGAGAAGTACCCGCAGCTATTGTACGCGAACTCCATGTTTATGGACCCTTAGTACCCGTTGGACAACACACAGATAAAGCATGGCAACACAAAGGCTATGGTATACGACTCCTAAAAGAAGCTGAACAAATAACAAAACAAGCTAACCTAAAAAAAATAGTAATAATTAGCGCCTTAGGCACAAAACGCTACTACATGCGAAACGGATACCAACACGACGGCCCATACATGTCAAAAACACTACAATAACACAATACCTAAACGTACTTTACCCATTTTTTGTTGTGCAATAGAAAAATTTTGCCAAACTGAAAAATATAGTTTATTAGGGAGTTCTTAGATTGTTGCACTACAACATAAAGTACTACGCGGGAATAGTACAGCTTGGTTAGTACATAGGCTTGCCAAGTCTAGGACTCGGGTTCAAATCCCGGTTCCCGCACCAACAATCTGAGCACAGCCTGATCCTCAAGGTTAAGTTTAAAAATTCACAAAAACAACCTGAAAATAGCAACCAAAAACCCGCCAACTCTGGCAGCAGATATGGGTCATGCCTCAAAACAGTTTATGTCCAAACTTTATTGTGTTCATAAATAATTTCAAAAGAAAAGCATGTACTCCAAAAATACAAAATAACAAAACGACCCACTTTTACCATGACTAAACACCCGCCGAGATGGCACACCTAACAGTTTTTCCCATCAACTATTTTGATGCATGACCCAGATATGGGACTGTACATAATTATCAACAACGCCTGACCGATCCCAACATAACATTGCATTCCTGCCTAACAACACGACAAGTTTACAATTTCTTAATCAACTATGCGTTAGGTCTTTCGATGGTAAAGTATCAAAAATAAAGCCTGAAGAGATAAAACCATGATACATGTTACGATTTGATTAACAGGAGATTAGCAAAAAGACGTTTGATAACCTTTTTGTTAACAACTTACTACTCTTTCTAAAATCGTGACGTTGCCCGTGATACAACTAACAAATTTTATATTGTTGAGGCTTATCACTCAAACAAATGAAAACGACTAGTTATCATGGTCTACCGTTTGTATTATTTCCCAATATCCTGTTTTTGGCGAACCCATACGCTTTATAGTTCGCTCTTCTTGAAGCAATTTCATTTAACGTGATACCGTTCGTTTTGAATACCCTATCTTTTCAGCAATCTTGTCTAGACTAAGCAGGGTTTTTTATGATACACATTAAACTGATTCTTTACTTCAGCACCATTTATGTTGCCATTTATGTTGCCATTTATGTTGCCATTTATGTTGCCATTTATGTTGCCATTTATGTTGCCATTTATGTTGCCATTTATGTTGCCATTTACAGAGCCATTTGGTAGTGTAAAGCCCTCTGCAAATGGAAAATGTCACGATCAGAAATTCGTCTTCAAACGTAAATATAAATGGATTATAGACTTCTAAATGCGTCTCATACCCGAACCCAGTTGTTCCACAAGTCCAACGTCTTTAAACATGCGCATAAGCTTACGATTATGTGGCGTAGATCGGCAACGGAAAAAATTCTCGCGACTCAAACCCGTTGGTAAACCTCCATAAGATGTAATAGTGCGTTTATCAGAGAAAATTTCAACCACTGGAGGTACTTCACGGTTGTAATTTTTAAAATATCGTAGTTGATGTTTGAAGTGAGACAACAACTTTTTTTAGTATCATGCCCATTAAGATGTTGTTGCGTAAAGATAAGGACGGGTTGTTTGCGATTCTATACGTTGTTGCTAAAAAATCGTATACACGTTTATAAAAAGAGGGGGGGTATATGTTTCTAACCTAACTATCGAAAGAGGCATTTTCACAAAAACACTCGCGTTTTTGTCGGATGTCAGATAATACGAGACTTTATCCCGCCCGTCAACAATAACCTTAGCAAGCACCTCACCGCATACCGAATCGCCGAACTCTTTAAGCCGCGCCAAACTCTCAACAGCCCTATCAATGTTATCAAGTTTCCGCTTCAAGTCTTCCGCAAGCTTATTTTCACTATCCAAAACAGACAACCGCTTTTGCAAAGCTTCCTGCTGTTTCTCATACTGCGCGTAGGATTTTTTATACTCGGCAAGTTTAATCAAGCCGTCAAGGTGCATATCAATCAGCCTTGATTTTTTATCGGCGATTTTATCAATCCCCGTCAAAACTTCCTTTAGCTCATCTCCTTTGTTGGGGCTGTCGGAAATTGCTTGCTGTATGCTTTTTTTCAGCTCTTCGGTAACTCGGTCTTTATTTTCAATAACCATGTTAAGAACGGCTAAGAAATTGTCTTTCAAAAACTTTTCGTGAACTGACGCGTTGTTACAGCCCACCTTTTGCCCTTGCGTGTTGGTTTTTTCTTTGCCGTATTTTACTGCTTCGGAGCATCGCCAAACGACTTGGGAATTTTCTGTTTTTTTATTTTGTACTCTGCGTTCAAACTTTGATTTGCAAGTTGCACATTCGATTTTTCCGCTCCATGTGTAGCGGTTGCTGTATCTGCTTTGTTCGAGGGTTATTGTTTTTCGTCGTTCGATTTCCGTTTGTACTTTGTCAAATGTTTCTTGTTCGATGATGGGTGTGTGGTTGTTTTCTATGGTGATGTGGGCTTCTTCGCCTTTGTTTGGTTTGCTTTTGTGGGTTAGGTAGTCGGTTGTTATTTGTTTTTTCTGTTTTAGAGTTCCTGTGTATTTTTCGTTTTTTAGTATGCCTGCTATGGTTATCGGGTTCCATCGTGTATGGCCGTTTGGTGTGGTGATGCCTTGGTTTTCAAGTTCTTTGCATATTAGGTGTGTGCCTTTGCCGGATAGGTACATGTTGTAAATTAGTTTTACGGTTTTTGCCTCGTTTTCGTTTATGGTTAGTTTGCCGTTTTTTAAGTGGTAGCCTAGTATTTTTGTGCCGAATACAACGCCTTGTTTCATGCTTTGTTTTTGTCCCCACCGTACCCGCTCGCTTGTTTTGCGGCTTTCTTCCTGTGCGATGCTTGACATAATTGTTAGTCGTAATTCTGCGTCATTGTCAAGCGTGTTTATGTTATCATTCATGAACAGCACCCCAACGCCTAACCCCTTTAATTTGCGCGTGTAAAATATGCTGTCTAAGGTATTTCGCGCAAACCTCGAAATCTCCTTTGTTAAAAGTAAATCAAATTTTTTATTTTCTGCGTCGGCAACCATTTTTTGGAATCCTGCGCGTTTTTCCGCGTTTGTGCCGCTTACGCCTTCGTCAACGTATAATCCGCAGAATTCCCAATCAACATTATTGCTGATATACTGTTCAAAATACCTTTTTTGATTCTCCAAACTGTTTAATTGGTCATCCTGCTCGGTTGAAACCCGACAATAAGCACAAACGCGCTTCATAAAAACCACATATTAACGTATAATTATTACGTCATTATGGCTTTTATAGCTTTTGTGCGGATCTTTTAGTGTCCCTATTTTAAAGTTAACCCTTATTTTCTAATTGCACATAATAATTGCCTACAGAGTGATGTGTCTATAGGTAATAACTGTCTTTACTTTAAAATTTATAGAACATAATAGTAATCTTTAAAGTAATTTTTGAAATTTTTGTGTTTTTGTATTGCTTGCTTTATTCTGCTGCCCAAAATCTGACCTTGCGGATTTATATCTATTTAACATAGAATTTCCCTCAAAATGGGTGGCGGTTACTTTACTATCAAACCTTATAAAATCCGTAGCCCATACTGGAAGACCTTCTTTTCTCAGAGCCTCATTAACAACTTTTTTTAAATTAACAGTCTTATTGGGTTTACGTATGCGACTTAAAATGCTATTTCCTTCCAATTCTTTTACGATCAGAGTTTTAAGTTCAACAGCAAAATTATCTAAATTTCCATTAAACATTTCCAATTCCCTTTGAGGATACCGCGACAAAAAATATTCTAAATCTTCGCCCAGTACGTTCAATGTATCCGTTGAAACTTTAGGGCGTGTACGTAAAGAATATTCGCTGTACTGTTTTGTTAGTTCAGACTGGCTATTGTTTAAAACATCAGGAATGGATTTAAGTAATCCAACAGTCCATCTTGTTCCCGCATCTGCACTTTGCATTTATTTTTACCTTCTTTCAAAAATTAGTGTTTGATGTATAGCTAATTATCGCAATTGTTGATTATGTAAAGTTTTACATGTGACATTTTTACTTTTGTTTTAAAATTTAAACCGGCATAATCACAACTGAGATTGTTTACATAAACTTAGGTATTAGGCGTAACCATAATCATCTTTTGCGCTATGAGAAACTGCTTTATTTTTCCTTTTCATTTTTCATTTCACTTTCATAGTTTTCATACATGTCACGTAATTTTGTAATGTCGTCATTCTCCTCACATTTGGCTGTTATTTCTGTGTCTATATATTGCTCGATAGGTTGAATTATTTTATCTTTCCTGTCCCACAGACTATTAAAAAATTTTCTATAAAATTTTCTCCTGTCTTCATCCAAAGAAAAATTGCCGCTTACGAGAATGTTATTAGTATAATCCTCCAATGTTTCCCACACAAAATCATGTCCGAACATGCTAAAATCTGATTTTAAATTAGCAATCCGACTTTTAGCTTTTGCCTCATCAAAAAGCTTAAGATACGTCTTTTTCTCAATTAGCTTAGCCTCGTATTTACCCCTATTGTGAAGCGTAAGAGCAAATTGAATAAGAGGCTTTAATTTTTTAGTGTTATAATCGAAATCATTTTCGTCAAAAATGAAGATTCTACGAATAAGAACTATATTTTCTTCCGCTACTTCTCTGTGAATTTGTTGTATGAAAGCGTGTCCGTTGCCAGTTATCCATCCCTTGACACCGTCACAAGTACAACTCGCGTAAAGAAAATTACAATCATTTTTATCAAACACGCTATAAACTGGATTATCCTCATAACTAAACCTACTGGCTGAAAAAGTAATATAATTGTTGTTTAACGAGTCGCGAGATTTATTTTCTAAAGTCTTAAATTCACTTTCATACCATTTAACAAAAAATTTTTTTTGCGGATTTTCCCTTAATTGTTTATAGTTTTTGTCCACATTTCTCAATGTTTCATTATCTAATATGATGTTTTTAATATTGGATGTATTATGACTAATAATATAAATTTGTAAAACTAAAAAAATTGAAGCTCCAACAAGAATATTTTCAGCCCAATTTGGGTTAATTTGGTAAAGTATCGGAGGAAGAATAAACAAAGTTATTATTGACGCCAATATGCTAAAGGTAATGTTTTGCTTTGAAGGTGATAGCTTCATCATATTTCTTACCTTACAACAACATGTTTTTTAAACATTTTGCAACTGCAATATTGGATTTCTTAAAATCTTCTTATGATATAATTATATCATATTTTTATATTTTGTCAATATTTCTTTGGAAAAATTATTCCGTTCCGTAAATTAATTTTAATTTTTCATGGTTTGTTTCGTCCGAAAAAAGTTGCCAGCGTCATTTCGCGTTGGTACAGTATCTTTAATCAAAATTCGGTCGCGAAATCCAACTGTAGCCAATTAAACACGCAAAAAGCACCATAAGACATAACGCTTGTTGCCAATAGGTAACAGGATAAAATAAGACGATTAAAGATGTTGCTATATGTATGCCAATAATTGAATACGTTTTCGGATTCCACTGTCGCCGCATTTCTGCCCTTTTATTACCAGTTAACACTTTAAAATATTTTACAAAGTCCCATGCGTGATATACCCAAAGAAACAGTATTGCCATATGCGTGATTACTATTAAATTTCCTGCGCTGGCAAAAGCTACATAATAAAAACATAATAAAATAATATCGATGACAAATTGTCCTCTACTGTAATCTTTTGCTCTTGATGAAATGTTGCAAATAAACCAACTCATAATAACTAAAACGTAAGTTAATAACAGTGTTACTATTCCCAAAATCACTACTGGATTAAAATTTAGTGAAAAATTAAAAACAGATGATTTCAATGACTCTATTGTACCAATTGAAAACCATGTGGCGTAATATCTTTCGTCAATTAGAAAAACAAAACTCTGACCAATGACCACTGCATAAAGCATATTGATAAACGCTGCATAAGTATAAAAACGTCTTGCTTCACTATGCGCATCAGGCTTCAAGCTATTAGTATGGTTTGTAGAACTCGCTTCTTTGGATTTAGGCAACGTTAGTTTTCAGCATCCCTTAAATTTTAAAGAGGAAGCGCTATTTCAACTTTTCACTTACCTCTAACATGCCTGCTATGATTGTTAATACTCCTTTACGAAAACTTTTTAGAAGATATTTTTCGCCATAAAATATACATGCCATACAACGCATAAATATGGTACAGGGTGATTTTATGGGGTTTTCAAAGTTTGACATAACACTAATATATGCCTTGATATTGTCAAGAATAGTTTCAGTATATTTCCAGCCACGCAGTAACCTTCTTTGTCAAGGTGGAGCGGTGGAGATTTTTTCGACCCGTGAGCGAAAAAATACTACCGACTACCTGGATATTACTTGATGATTATGTTAGACAGATTTCCCCGTTCACAGTTTAGTATAGGTTAGTTCGGTTAAAAATCCTTTTTGTTGTCAATGTCATTAACTTAACGAAAAGGGCAAATTGCTTTTAACGAGTTTAGCCACTTCTTTTTCACACCAAAGTAATTTCAAAATATTACAATAAAACATTGTATATAAAACACAACATTACTAATAGTTTTAGCGAAAACA
>WQSY01000058.1 GCA_009787585.1 Candidatus Bathycorpusculum sp.
TTGATAGAATTATGAAGGAGCTGGTTTTGCAAAAATCTTTTTTTCACCATTATTTTTTCTTTATACTCTGATAAAACTCAGTTTTTAGACAGTCTCCCACCGTAACAACACCCAAACTACACCTAGGTTGACTCATAGGCGTTTTTGTATTCCAAGAATCTTCAATTAACTCTGAGGCTGAAACAGGATTAAAGGCTAGCGTGAACGATCCACTCGTCAAAAAGAAAAATAGCATAAAGACTAACACTTTATTCATGCTCATCAATATACACTCTGTTGATTTTTGTTTTTAAATATTGCGTTTTTTATGTCAAAACAAAAAACGGTAATTTTACAGTTTATCAAACAACAGCTTTTCTCAAAGACAGACGGCCTTTTCTTTTTATTTTGTCTATCAGTAGTAGTAAATACTTGTGAATAGACATGTATTTTTATGAAAAGCCTTTTTGCCCAGGTCATCAAGGACGCCGTAACACCAACATTATCTCAAAAAACCAAACACAAAAAACCCAAACCAAACACAAAAAACCCAAACCAAAACACTAACAATAACACCCAACACTACAAAACCAACCACAACACACCAAAACAAAACAACCACACACTACAACAACAATAACACACAAACTACCCAACAACAACAGCAGCAGCACCCTCATCAACAACAAAACCAACAGCACACTCCGCATCACGCAAAACCCCGACAACATCATCCAAAGACAACTTTTCACTCAAACCACCACCATCACGCAACTTTACCCGCTTCTTAAAAACACCCTCCTCAACATACAACTCACCCACAACAAGCAAATGCCAAATAACCGTCAACAACTTACGAGCTACCACCACATACGCCGTACCACTCCCCTTCTTAGCCTCAATACGCAAAAACATACACCTAAACCGACTACCCTTAACCCTAACAGCCGTATGCGCCACCTCAACCATAATCCTGCGCAACCAACTAGAACCCCTCTTAGTAATCGAACCCAAAACCACCTTACCCGCAGACTGATACACCCCAAGAACCATCCCACTCCAAGCTGCCACCTGCTTCTCATTACCAAACCGCGCTACATCACTCAACCAGCCAAAATAACCGCGCCAGATATCTTCCCCACACATGGAACAGAACAAACAATATCCAACTCACGCTCACAAACCAGCCCCAAAATCTTAGCATCCAACTCTGCAATCTGACCCTTTAAATGCAACAAAGACTCTGTTAACCGTTTGAGCAAAAAAAACATCATTCTCACTAAGCACACTTAACAATACCTCTTCAAACTCTTCCCGCCTACCAAGCAACCACTCATTTTTTGTTCCCTCCAAAACCGCTCCAACAGACTTACCCGCCATTAATCCATCTAAAATTTCCTGTCCTGCTTTGCCAAACACGTCACTTAATTTAGAGCTTAAACAAAAATTGGCCCTACTAAGCAAACTAGGAACCCGATTTTTAAATTGCGTTTGATTCTGTACATATGTGGTTCTCGTTCGAGTTAGTTCGCGTAGTTCTCGTATATGTTTGGGTGGGACGTAGCTGGGTTTTATCAAATTTGCTCGTAGCAAATAGGCTAGTCATTCGGAGTCGGACTGGTCAGTTTTTCGTCCGGGTATGTTTTTTACCATGTACGCGTTTGCCAGTATGGGTTTAAGGTTGGATTCTTCTAACATTAAGTATAGTGTTACTCAAAAGATGCTGGTGGATTCCATAACGATTTTTAGGCATTGGTTTTGTTTTAGTCATGTTTTTAGGTTGGTTATGTCGGTTTGGTTGTTTTGGAATTTTTTGGTTTGTTTTTCTTGTGTTTGTCCATCAAGTATTGTTGCGTCAAGCAATTTTTTTGTGGACGTCAACACCACAAAATTTTTCGTTCATGTTTTTTCACCTATTTAGTTGGAGGATTAGGTGGTGCTCTGTAAGCATTTAGATGCAGGTTTCTATCCGAGCACAAGGGCCCAAGCCGTCTATTCGCTAAGGAGCACACGCCATTTTAGCTCTCGAGGTTTAAATAATCCCTAAAATACATTCGGTGTTTTGTTTAATCCGCCTATGAATTAAAGGTTAGACCTGGGCAAAAAGGCTTTTCATAGCACTTCTAAAAAAGCTTGCTTTATAAGATTTTAGCTCGTGCATTTTTATTAAGGAAGCTATCCTGAATGTGCAGATATGGCTCTGTTTGTTGAACAAAAATTTCATAAAAAGTTAAATGTTAACGAATTTTTCGCTGAGAGCTAAATACATACGTGAATAGTGTCACTATGGTAAACAAATGGATTTACCAAGGCTTATAGGAACATCTTTCTTTTCAAAAAGAAAAAGGGATACTAAATGGGATTCAAAGCTACAAAAAAACGAATCACAATAATAGGTGTTGTTGCGATATTAGCGGTAGTGGTGCTGGTTGGATCTATTGCTCTTCCACCATATTTTGACAGTAATAATTCTTCAGATAGTACAAGAACAATTGTTGACATGTATGGTAGAACCCTTACGGTACCTACTACAATTACGCGTGTGCTGTGCACTAGCCCCATTGATATGCAGATCGTCTACATGATCGCCCCCGATAAACTAGTTGGTTTACCTTTTGCGTTTAACGGTAATCCTGCGTATGTGCCAACTAAATACGCAGACATAACTATAATAGGTGGATGGTTTGGACAGCAAACGGGCAACATTGAAACTTTTCTATCACAAAACCCCGACATAATCTTAGACGGAACAGATGAATCAGTCGAGGCTCTTGAGGCAAGACAAAAACAATTCGGCAACATTCCAGTAATAGGTGTTAACGCGGGCGACTTTTTAACTCAATACACAGATGAAATCACCTTCATCGGAGAATTATTAGGTGTACAGGGTCAAGCACAAAAACTCAACAAGTATTACCAAAACGCTATGGATTATGTAACCTCCAAAGTTTCCAACATCCAACCAGCCGATAAAGTTACCATCTACTACGCCGAGGGCTCAGCTGGACTTAACACTGACCCACAAGGTTCAATGCACACAATGCTTCTATCGTTCTGCGGTGGCATAAACGTTGCAGACGTTACATTACTATCCGGCTATGGCATGGCTTCCACATCCATGGAATCTATTTACCAATGGGACCCACAAATGATAATCATAGGGCGCGGCAGCCAAGCAGAACTATATAATACCATCATAAACAGTCCAACTTGGAACCAACTAGATGCCGTCAAAAAAGGTAGTGTAGTAATAAGACCAGACAACCCCTTCTCATGGTTCGATGGCCCACCAGGCCCCGGACAAATTTTAGGCATGTACTGGATGGTTCACACACTCTACCCAAACTTAACCACCGATTTAGACCTTAACGCACAAGTAAAAACATTCTATTCACAATTTTACCACTACAACTTGACAGACAAAGAAATACAAACACTACTAAGCGGAGGAAACCTATAATCCAAACAACCCCCTTAACCTCATTTTTTTCTTTATTTTTAGTCAACTAAAAATGTGTCATATAAACAGTAACAAAGTTAGCTGTGAGTGAAAAAAATTACCACCCCCACAATAGATAAACAAACTACACAAAAAAGTCATAAATTAAAGTTTTTGATGGCCCTTAAATCTTTGCGTGGGCTTCCAATAAGTATTATTTTGATAATTTTGCTTGTCTGCCTTTTTATTTTATCCTTAGGCTTAGGACGATACCCTGTATCTGCTGAAAATGTGCTACAAATACTGTTTAGCCATGTTGGAAGTGGAATCCAAACAATAATAACAGGCATCACAAATTTGTTAAACCTGCCCGTAACACCTATTTTCGGACCTCCAGTATCAGATATTTCTAACACTGTAGTCATACAAATCAGATTGCCTAGAATATTAGCAGCACTGATTGTCGGGGCAGCACTTTCTTTGGCAGGAGGTTCTTTTCAAGGACTTTTCCGCAATCCTTTGGTATCTCCTGACCTTCTAGGTGTCTCTGCAGGTGCAGGATTTGGCGCCGCATTAGCTATCCTATTGTCTGGAGAACGAATACTTATACAAGCATCCGCTTTTTGTTTTGCACTTTTAGCCGTTGGAATTGTTTACACAGTTAGTAAAGTGATTAAAGGCAACCGTACACTCAGCTTAGTCCTAGCTGGATTGGCTATATCGTCACTTTTTAGCGCTTCTCTATCGTTAATGGAGTACATTGCTGACCCCACAGATCAGCTACCTACAATTATATACTGGTTGATGGGTAGTTTATCTTCACTAAACCTAACAGATGTAGCCTTTGCAGCAATACCCATACTGTGTGGCATGACTGTTCTTTTGCTTATGCGCTGGCGTTTCAATGTGTTGGCAATGGGTGAAGAGGAAGCACAAGCATTAGGCGTTAACATTGGACGAATTCGAGCTATCATAATAGTCTGCTGCACATTAATGAGTGCCGCTGCAGTTTGCATTAGCGGCATAATTGGCTGGGTGGGCTTGGTAATTCCACACATCAGTCGTTTACTGGTTGGACCTGATCATAAAAGGCTTTTACCTGTGAGTCTTTTATTGGGCGCAGCATATCTTTTAATTATTGACGACATCGCTCGCACCATATCTAGTTTAGAAGTGCCTCTTGGTGTTTTGACAGCTATGATTGGTGCACCCTTCTTTCTTTATATGCTTAGTAGGAGAGGAAAAGGTTGGGCATAAAACTCTGTGTAAACCATGCTGAATATCATTATGACTTCGAGAAAAGTCACGGCTTTAAAGATATCACTTTAACCTTAGAAGACACTGGAATAATGTCCATATTGGGACCAAATGGATGTGGAAAAACCACTCTGTTAAAGTGCATAGATGGGCTAATGAAGCTATGTAAAGGTAATATTTCAATAAATGATAAAGATCTTTGTTGTATGTCAAGAAACGAAATAGCAAAAATTGTTGGTTACGTACCACAGTTTCATCAACCAAGTTTTGCCTTTTCAGTACTTGACGCTGTAGTAGTCGGTAGAGCGCCTCATATTGGATTTTTGAATTCGCCAAAAGAGGAGGATTTCTTAATTGCAAAACAAGCTTTAGAAACTATGGGCATATCCTACTTAACTGATACACCGTATACTCAGCTTAGTGGAGGCGAAAGACAAATGGTACTCATCGCTAGAGTCTTGACACAACAGCCGTCTCTTCTTTTGTTAGATGAGCCAACTTCACATTTGGACTTTGGAAACCAAATAAAATTGTTATCCATCCTACAGAAATTAGCTAACACGGGATTGCCGATAATTATGACTTCGCATTTTCCTGATCACGCCTTCTTAGCATCCGACAAAGTTGCCATTATGAAGCATGGTGAACTTGTCGATGTTGGATCCCCCTCTGAGATAATGACTGAGTCTAATTTGGAGGAGGTCTATAAAATAAAAGTCAAAATAGTTGATGTCGATGTGGGTGTTAGCCGTAGAATATGTATACCAATCGTAGAGTAAAATGGAGACTATGTTTATGAACGAATTTAAAAAATATGTAAAAAAAACGGGAGACTACCATGGACACATATGTTTTGGTATTGCTATGGGTACAAAAACGACTTTAGCTGCCATGAAATACCACGGTTTAGATCCAGATGTTAAAAATAAAAACCTAATTGTATACACCGAGATCGATCGGTGCATAACTGATGCTATACAAGTAATTAGCAGATGCACACTGAGTCACCGAACACTAAAGTATATTGACTACGGTAAATTTGCCACCACATTTGTAAACCTTGCATCGGGTAAAGTCATACGTGTAACAATACGTGAAAGTTGTGAAATCAATGACGCGCCTAAGGTCGTTGAAAAAATGGCTAAACTATCTGAAAGCGAAGTTGTAAATATCCAAGAGGTCAAAGTAAACATTAAAGAGATAGATTTGCCAGGGATTCCTAAAAAACGCAGTTACTGTTCTGTTTGCAATGAGCAAATAACGGATGGTCGCGAAGTAATAGCTGATAAAAGAGTACTTTGCCGCGCCTGTGCCAATGACAAATACTATGTTGAAATAACAAAGGGGAAATAATGGAATGAATGAACGTATTGTTGAAGAGGCTTTAAAGAGAGTTAAAATGGTAGCCGGGGTTGATGACGTATTAATTGAGCAGGTTGTTTTGGGTCTAGGTTATACGGGTGTACGCCTTAGCACTGGACATATTGGTCTTTGTTACACTTTTCAACCAGAAATAGCGCAATCAGCACAACATTGTCAGGTATCTGATTTAGCGGGAACACTTGTTGGTACATCCGCAATCAAGTTGGCTGAAAAAGCCCAATCCTGGGACTTAAGAGAGAGCGTAGTGGGCTTTGCAACATTAAATGCACTGTCGCAAAGCGTTATAGAGCAAAACCTGCAGAACTATGTTATATCAAATGGCGATGTAATAGATTCTATTTCTTTACATAAAACGGATGTTACAGTTTTAGTTGGTTATATTGTACCTATGGTTCCATATATTAGGTCAAAAGTGAAGGAGCTGTATATTCTTGAACGAACAGCCAGTCGGCGTGAAGAAGGAATATTTCCTGATACAGCGTGTGACCAAATTTTACCCAAAGCAGATGTTGTTCTAATTACCGGAACGGCTATAGTAAACGGTACAATAGATCACCTGCTCGAACTCACTACTCACGCAAGAGAAGTTGCTGTTATAGGTGCTTCCGCAGGTATCATACCTGAAGTTCTCTTTAACCGAGGCGTAACTATCATGGGGGGAATTAAAATAACTGATGCTGTTAAAGTGATGCAAATAGTCTCAGAAGGGGGTGGAACACCTGCGCTCAAGTCAGCTATGCAATTTGTAAGTATTAAACCAAATAAACATTCAATCATGGAGTGAGGGATTGTGAAAATTTTGCTTTGCGGAAAAGGTGGCAGTGGGAAAAGTACTGTTGCTGCTCTTTTAGCGAAAAATTTGCAGCTTGAAGGTTATCGTGTTCTTGTTGTAGATGTTGATGAATCAAACTATGGCCTTAGTAGTCAGTTAGGTCTTGCCGATCCAAGAGAGCTTATTGAGCAGATTGGTGGAAAAAGTGAGGTGAAAAGTAAAATGGGTGTTGTTCGTAGTGATGGTCACAAAGCACCCGTATTTAGCGAGACATGGAACATTGATAATATACCTTCGGAGTGTCTCTCTAAAAAAGATAATTTGTACTTGTTACAAATTGGAAAAGTCAAACATTATGGTGAAGGTTGCGCTTGTCCTATGGGGGTGCTCTCTAAAGACTTTGTAACCAATTTATCATTGGAACCAATGGATATTGCTGTTATTGATACTGAAGCGGGTGTAGAACATTTAGGTCGGAGTGTAGCTGCTGGTGTTGATCTTATTCTTGGAATTATTGATCCCTCATATGAATCCATTAGACTTTCTGAAAAAATGTCTGCTATGGCCAAAGAAAGCAAAAAACCAATACAGTTTATTATCAACAAAGCTGAAGATGCCTTTGCTGATAGAATCATAAGTAGAATTGGTAAGGAACGTGTTATTGGAATTATACCCTTTAGTAAATCAGTGCAAGAAAAAGGTTTTGCAGGTGAAGCGCTGGATGCAAACTCGCTTAACATCGCCGATATTACCCGTTTTATTCTTTGCATACAAAATAGGCGAGTTTCACCTATAGACAGAATGGGAGATTTGAAGTGGTCAAGATAAGTTGTTAGGAGAGAGAAAAATTTTGGACGACTCTTTAGGTGAGCCTTGTTAGCGTATACACAGCAGAGTAACAATTGCTTTGTTGTAATTTTCTTGTTTGGATGGTCTTGCTTTCAAGTTATGTGCTGTGTTACTCTACTTGTGTTAATGCTGTGCAATAGGTTGGTGTCTATTGGAGTTTGTCTTTAGAGGTCTGTTTTATGGTGGTTCTTTTGTATTTAGCCGCGAAATTTAAAAGTATGATATTATCATTTAATAATATCGCTTCAGGTGACCAGAATAATAACATTGTTAAAGACAACAGTCAACTGGGTAACAGTTAATTGTCTACTACAACCACTTGTTTTTATCAAAAATATTTACTCTCCGCTGAACACCTCAACATATTTTAATCAGCGAACTCTTGCGAGCACACCTAAAACAGAAGGTACCCATGTTGGGAGACAAACAAAGAAAACAAGCCAGAGGTCAAAATGGAAAAGATGTCTACGTTTTAGGAAACGAAGACGCGGAACTGCCATAGTTGATACACCGAAGGGTATACTTGTCGTTAGTGAAAATGGCAAAAAATATGACCTACCCGGTGGAGCCGCAAAAGATGGAGAAAATCAAAAAGATGCTACACTAAGAGAATTAGAAGAAGAAACCAAACTAAAGACAACTGAGTGCTTTTGGCTTTTTGACTTCAAGGGTCGTATTCAAAGAGACATAAAAGGCGGCTTCTTTATAGATCTTCATAAAGTATACTTGACTAAAGTAACAGGTATTGCCCAACCTAACAATGAAATCAAATATATTTCTTACACCAAAAACTCTAAAACACCTCTATCTTACGCGGCAAATCAAATAATTAAAAAATATTTTAAGAGAGGGCTAAAGGCTGACTATTATTGATCCAGCACCTGTTGACAAGATACAAAGCAGATTAAGTGTAAAGAGTCGTACAAATTTGACTACACGACAGATAGAAGTTTTACTTCTAAGAAAACGCGGATTTACACAAGAAAAAGTAGCAAAGATACTTGGCACTAGTAGAGCAAATGTTAGCATTATTGAGCGTAATGCTTACAAAGTTGTTTGGGCTGCACAGGCAACACTTAAGGCTTTTGAAGCTCTTCATGACGATGGCATATTTTTAGTGCCAAGCCGGACATCTATCTATGATATTCCCAGACTCATCTATCTTCGAGGTGACGCACTTGGAATTAGAGTAACAATTGATGAAAACCAAATAATGACAATAATCAAATCAAAGGGCAAAATCAGGCAATACCGCCTAGTTTCCCCCTTAGCAGTAAGAATAAAACAAAATGGACAACTACTATTACAATAAGTTAAAAAAACACAGGTTTTTTATGAAGCAAACCTTGAATTTTTGATAACTATAAGGTAAACTGTTTGGCTTACAAAAACTTATAAAGTTAAAGTCTACAGAAAACAGAGGAAGTGCAAATTTGCAACCTAATGAAAAAGAACACCACACGCACCATTCACCCACGATAAATCTTGATGATTTTGAGGAACTTCTGCAAAAAGCCTCTGATCTACGCGGCCACCGATGTTTAGGTTTACCCTTAGGTATAAAGATGGCCCAGTTGGGAATCAAGTTACTAAATTTGTCTGATAATGATAGGCAAGAGTATCTAATGGTTTTTGTGGAAAATGATAAATGCCCTGCAGATGGAATACAGATTGCAACTGGCTGTAGTGCAGGAAGTAGAAAGTTTAAAATGCTGTATTATGGAAAATCAGCAGCGACTTTTGTTGATAGCAGAACGGGTAAAGGCTATAGAGTTGTGTCAAAAAAGGATTTAGCAACACGCGCGTTAGAGCTAGCTATTAAAGATAATATAATAAAAGTTGGCGAGAAAGTTGAGGTTATGTCTAAGCTTGAACGGCAGGTGTTGATGAACGCTTTTATGAAGTTGAAACCTGAAGAGTTACTGGATGCTTATACAGTTGAAGTAGCTTGGGATAGCCCGCTTGTTTCTTCAAGAATGGAACCCTTTGTTTATTGCTCAAAATGCGGTGAAGAAATTATGAGTGGCATGGGCGTTAAGCAGGATAATGAGGTTTTATGTAGATCCTGTTTGAAGGGCCCATACTATCGGCGAATATAATTGGTTCTTAATTTCCCAAAGCAGGCAACATGTTTTGTCTATAAATTGACATTCAACTGTTTGTGGTAAAGTTATGTTGAATTAATTTTCTCGGGTAAGTTCTTAAAAGAGGTAAGGATCTGTTGAATTATAACTTGAGAAAACGTAAGAGTCTACATGTAGTTCTGATTTTCATAACTCAGGAAACATTAACTTAACATTAACCTGTAAACACGATAAGCAGACACATTTCTTGGAGCATTTGGTGTTATAATGGCAAACATGTAATTACACACATACATAAAGTTTAAGGGTACAATAATAGTAAAAATGTTCTCCATAAACATTTAGAGGAATCATCTTGGAAAATAGTGTCAGTTATATTTACAGGGAGCTTTTAGAAAAAACTAAAGACGTTGCGGTTTTGGGTTCGATTCAAAGTGTAATTCATTGGGACATGGAAACGATGATGCCGCCAAACGCGGTGGAGCAGCGAAGTCTGCAGTTAGAGTTACTTAGTCGTATTGGTCATCAAATGTGTACAAACTCTACTGTTGGGAAACTTTTGCAGCAGATCCAAGCATCGTCAGAGTATGCTAAACTGGGAGAGATTGAGAGACGTAATGTTTACCTTATTAACAAAAATTATTTGGAGCATACCAGTTTACCAGAGAAGCTTGTTGCAGATATGGCTAAGCAGGAAACTGTTACGGTGAATGCTTGGAAGAGAGCTAAAGCAAAAAAAGACTACAGTTTAATTAAAAGTGAGTTGAAAAAACTGTTTGAGTTAAGCCGGCAGATGGCAGAGGTTCTTATGGAGGTTAAACAGGTAAAAACACCGTATGAAGCGTTGATTGATCAGTTTGAACCTAAAATGTCTACTCAAAAGATTACAGAAACTTTTGATACTCTTCAAGCGGGGTTGCGTCCACTTTTAAACAAAATCCAAGAAACTAATACAGATTTAGATACTAAAAATTTGTGTCAACCCGTATCAGTTGAGGTTCAAAGACAGATTTCTCAGCTTTTAACGCAAACATTGGGTTATGACACAGTTTCACCGGCTGCTAATGGCAGAGTTGATGAGACGGAGCATCCGTTTACTTCGGGAAGTTATCAGGATGTGCGTATAACAACGCATTATTATGTTAATGATTTTACAAACTCAATTTTTTCTATTCTTCATGAGACGGGACATGCCCTCTATGAGTTAAATGTGAACCCAGAGTGGAGATATCAACCCGTTGGAGGCCCCTGTTCTTATGGCATTCATGAATCACAGTCACGGTTTTATGAGAACATTGTTGGGCGCTCCAAAGAGTTTTGGACGGGCTTTCTGCCTAAACTGCAGAAAATTGTCCCTACGCTTGCAAAAACTGGGGTGGAAGAGTTTGTTTATGCAATTAACAGAGTTGAGCGTTCCAAAATTCGCATAAAATCAGATGAAGTTACATACAATTTGCATATCATAATACGTTATGAGATAGAGCGGGACTTATTTGGAGACAAAATTGGCATAGACGAGTTGCCTCAGGTGTGGAACGAAAAATACGAGAAATACCTTGGGATAAAAATTAAAGATGACGCAGAAGGAGTTATGCAAGATACTCATTGGTATAGTGGTTTGTATGGTTATTTTCCTAGCTATGCGCTAGGTAACATTTACAGTGGACAAATAAATAACGCGTTAACAGAAGCCCTGCCAAATTGGCGCAGCCAACTTGCACATGGTAATTTAGTAGAAGTTAATAGTTGGTTAAAAAATAACATACACTATCCAAGCAGTTTTTATGAGCCAGAAGACCTTATCAAAAAAGCAACAGGAAAAAATATAGATTCCCAACCATTCATACAATATTTACAAAATAAATACAAAAACAACGAACACTAAACGGTTGGTTGCTTAGGCTCTTTTTTTAACCAATCATATAGATAAGTAAATACGCCAAGCAAAATACCTGCAATACCAAGACAAAAGCCTGTCCACCCAATAACTGCATTATAAACATTCGCGCCATACAGAAATAAACCTAAACCAACAAAGACAAAAAGAACACTTGCCCAATTTAACCATGACATCGCATAACCTCTCAAATAATTATCAATAATGATAGCCACAGAATATAAAAATTTACCGTTAAAACAGACTTTAACTATAATAACAAGTTAACCGACAAATAGTCAATAAACATGTTCTAATATTACAGTTGTAAATATTTATAAGTTGGTGTGTTGTTACATGTTAGACACCACTTTGTTGTAAGTGTTAGGCATTAATGTTAAATTATGAAATAGAAACAGCATTTAAAGAACTAATAAACCAAATAGAAAACGCATTCACAAACAAAAAAAACCGCATCACAACAAAAAAACACCCAAC
>WQSY01000059.1 GCA_009787585.1 Candidatus Bathycorpusculum sp.
GTGTTGGTGTGGCTAGTGCAGAGTTTCCGTTTGTGGATCTTAATGGTGATGGTGTTGTTGATGCAACAGATTTAACTATCTTTTTGGCTGGTTATAATAAAATAAATATCATAATTGGATAATGGAAGGATAAAAAAAATATGAAACACTATAAAGTAAAAAAATTAAAAAATACCATTTCAGTTGTAACGATGGTAATGTTGTTTGTGTTAACTCCTTTTTTAACAGTTAACACAGCAACCGCAGCGGACAATTTAACGCCAAATATACAAATAGTGCAGGAATCTGGCATTGCTGGAGGCTATAAACTTGTATTTACCGCAACAGCGTCTGCAGCGGATATAGGAAAGATTACCAATTTTAATGCAATTCTTTCTTGTGATAGCAATTGGGTTATTCCTGTAAACGCTCAAACTGGCTTGCCGACAAGCACTATATCAGAATCACTTAAAACAACTATGATGTTGGCATCTCCCACTTGGACTGATATAAGTGGCAGATCCGTTTTAAGCGTAACTACCATGGATTTAACCGGCGGTATTGATATGAGCAGCGGCTATGTCGTAGTCGAGTTCTATTTTAGATACGCCGACGGCGCCACATTTGTTGATGTAAATGACTCAGCATTTAATTTCGCACTTAACCCCGTTGGAGGTAAATATATGATCCAACTCGGCACAGCAAATGGCACCTCATATTACTATGGACATCCAGAAGAAATAAATAATGTAATAATTAACCCAGTATTAAAATTCGGATTGCCAGTGCCAACTTATACAGTTACGTATAAAGCAAATGGTGGTTCTGGTGCTGATAAAATAGTTAATGTCGAACACGGCCAAAAACACACAATAGCTCCCAACGAATTTACACCTCCAATGGGATACTACTTTGTTGAATGGAATACAGCAGCAGACGGTAAAAGTATATCCCGTGTAGTGAATTCTGAGCTCACAATAAACGGTACTGTAGAATTATACGCGATTTGGCGTGCAGTGAGTGGTATTGTTGTGACGTTTGATGCGAATGTTCCTGTTGGTGCTTCTGTTGTTTTGGGTCCTGCTCCTGGGTCAATATTGGTAGAGTTTGGTAGTGTGTATGGTGTGTTGGCTGATGTGGCTGTTTCGGGTTATCTGTTTGATGGTTGGTATACTGCTGCTACGGGTGGTTCTGAGGTGTCTTCGGTTACTGTTGTATCTAACGCAGATGACCACACGTTATATGCACATTGGATTTCAAATCTTCATACAGTAACGTATAGAGCAAATGGTGGTTTAGGCGCTCCAAGTAATGCCCAATATGAAGACGGCACTACCGTAACAGTATCTAATATTGTACCTACGTTGTCTGGTTCCACTTTTACTGGCTGGCTCTACAACGGTAACATCTATGTAGGCAACGACACATTTGTGATGCCTGCAAACGATATTGAATTTGTGGCACAATGGACACAAAATCCAACACACACTGTATTCTATAATCCAGATGGTGGTTTAGGCACTCCAAGCAGTGTTCAATATGCCCAAGGCATTACAGTAACTGTACCAAATACTATGCCTACAAAAACTGGATTCTCATTTGACGGCTGGCTCTACAACGGTAATCTTTACACTGCGGGTCAAACATTTACAATGCCTGCAAATGATGTTGAATTAATAGCTCAATGGATCCAAGGCCCCATAACCTATATAGTAATGTATAATGTGAATGGTGGTTCAGGTGCTCCTGGCAGTATTCTATATGCGCAAGGTATCATAGTAACTGTATCAAACATTATACCAACAAGAACAGGATTCTCATTTGACGGCTGGCTCTACAACGGTAATCTTTACACTGCGGGTCAAACATTTACAATGCCTGCAAATGATGTTGAATTAACTGCCCAATGGACACAAAACCCTGTAACCTACGCTGTAACATATAATGCAAACAGTGGCACAGGCGCACCAACTAGTAGTCAACATGCACAAGGCACTACAGTTACAGTATCTTCTAACACACCAACAAGAACAGGCTACACCTTTAACGGTTGGCTCTACAACGGTAACACTTACACCGCTGACCAAACATTTACAATGCCTGCAAACGATGTTGAATTCATAGCCCAATGGACCCAAGACTCAATAACTTACACAGTAACTTATAATGCAAACAGTGGAGCTGGCGCACCAACTGATAGTAACAAGTATGAATCAGGTACCACAATAACAGTTTCCAGCACTACACCTACACGGTCAGGCTATACTTTTAATGGCTGGCTATATAATGGAAACACTTACCGAAGCGGCCAAACATTTACAATGCCCTCAGTTGATGTCGTATTAACAGCTCAATGGACTGCAAATCCTGCACCAACTAGTTCAGGAACAACAACGCCCAAGCCATCTGCAACACCTAAACCGTCAGCAACACCCGCACCCACACCAAGTACTCCTAGTGTATCACCTAGTACAGTGCCCGCTCCAAGTACGACCGCTCCGCCTGCAGATGGAGGCTTTCCTCTTTGGGGCATAGTCGCAGTAGTTATTGCAGTCATAGCCGTCATAGCTATAGTGGTTTTGTACTTTGTAAAAAAGCCCAAAATCTAACAAGCACCTTTCATATCGTGAGCTTTCATTGATGGTGATGGAAAAGCAGGTTTGTCCTGCTATCCTTTATTTTTTATTCTATTAACTTTTTAATCTAATGTAACTGGGAATGCACCCCTATGCCTGTTACATGATAATAAGCTATGCTGTAGTGTCTTTAACTCAGATTGACAAGGATACAGCAAAAAATACAATTGCCTTCTACTACACACTAAAGAACGGTAAAGAAATAGCTTACCTCTTTATCAACAAACAAAAATTTTGTAACATGTCAATTACCTTGATGTGCAAGATAAAGAAGAAGGCAACTGAACACAAAAAAGTAAGAAGCGAGGTATCTATTATCTTTACTTTAAACAGTAGAAATACTGTGGTGTTTTATGGGATTTCTGTTTTGTTATCTCGAAGAGCTAGCCAGCGTTTAACTTCGAGTCCTGTGCTTTTACCTTTGCCTAGCCAGTTATCTCCATATTTTTGTTTCAACTTTTCGTTATAAGTTGTAAAAGTTTCTGATTCTGTAACTTCTAGACTGTTTTTTTTCTTCTTAACCAAACGCCTCAACTCTGCTTATTTAAACACATAAACCCATTTAAAGATAAAGCTCTTGTGGATAAACAGAAAACGTCCTCTCTGCTCTCTAGTGCATTAAATTAGAGGATTTGGTCGTATTCTTTTTACTGCTGTTAACGATTTGTTGTTTGGTTTTTAGGTTAGTCTTGTGATATGGTTTGTTGGCAAACACTTTTTTCTCTATCTTTAGGTTTTTATATCTTGTTGAAAATACTTTGCGCGATGCATTTGACTGCCCGCTCAAAAAACTCTACCTCGTTAAATTCAAAAGTCTCTTTGGTAAATTTGGATTTAGCTACTTCTGAGTCTTCTTTGGTAAAATCGCGTAGATCCAAAAAAGCCTTAATTGATCAGGCTATAGTTGAGGAAAAAACGGTTTTATGTTCTTTTGAAGAGGAATTTTTGTCAAATAAAAAAGTTAATCATTATTATACTTGCACTTATAGTGATTCTTACAATATTAAAAAGTTAGTTGCGTCAAATCTTTTTGAGTCTTATAAAAAGTTTAAACTTAATCTTGCAGCACTACAAATCAAAAACACTGGACAAATTGATCAGTTACTTGCATTAGATGCTATACAATCAAAATTAGTTCCTTATAATTTTCAAATGCAGACAGCTCTACAGGTTATAAATGAGATGAATGCTAACGCGATTTTAGCTGATGAGGTAGGTTTAGGTAAAACTATTGAGGCGGGCTTAATTATGAAAGAGCTAATTCTACGTGGAGAGGTTAACTCTATATTGATTGTTTCTCCTAAAAGTTTGTTGTCACAGTGGAAAGCTGAAATGGATGAAAAATTTGGTGAAACTTTTTTTATAGCTAATTATCCCGGAGAACGAGTGAATTTTAAAAATGATAACCGACTAATTTGCTCTCACAGCCTGTTAGTGCGAAAATTTGAAGAATTTTCTAAACGAACATGGGATTTAATTGTAGTTGATGAAGCTCACGCGTTTAGAAACACACATAGTAAAGGCCGAACATGTCTTGGCGGGTTACGTAAGAATCATCTTTTAATGTTAACGGCTACACCGTTATGTAACAAACTTACAGATATTTACAGCATTGCTGATTTAATCCACCCCGGCGTTTTAGATAGCGAACGCGCTTTTATTTCTAGATTCGCAGAGGACTCTAAGAGCCGCGTTGTTAAAGAAGAGGCAGCTCTGTTACTTCGTAGAACTTTACAGGACATGATGTGTCGTACACGTCGAGAACAAACGGGAATTCCGTTTACTAAACGTATAGTTGAGTCTAGAACACTTGAGGCTAACCCCTTGGAACGTGAATTTATAGATCAGGCAACACTGTATTTACAAGCGGTTAGTCAAAACAAATTCAAAACCATTGAAACTTTAATGGCTGAAAATCCTAACCGAAAAATTAGCGGCCCTCAAAGTCATGCTATATTGGTATTTCAAGCAATCACTTTACATCAGTCCTTTTCTAGTTCTCCTGAGGCTGCTATTGAATCATTAAAGAGACGGCAACAACGCTTCCCTTTGGAGACTCAGGATACTGATAAACTAATTGAAATGGCTAAAAAAGTTAAAAGTGCAAAAATAGATTTACTGAGAAACATTTTAAAACAGACTCGTCAAGAACAGGCCCTAATTTTCTGTTTACGAAAAATTACTGCCCATAAACTCAAGGACATGCTTAACCAAGAATTTGGTAGAGCAGAGGTATACTTGGGTAATATGAATCAAGTTGAAAGAGACAAAGTTATTGAAGCCTTCAAAAAAGGCGATATTCAATATTTAATAGCCACAGATGCAGCAGCTGAGGGTCTTAACTTGCAAAATTGTGCTTTAATGTTTAATTACGATTTACATTGGAACCCTATGAAAATTGAACAACGAATAGGTAGAATTCACCGTTTCAAACAAGATCGCGATGTTACCATATTTAACCTTGCCGTTAAAGACACCGTTGATGATTATGTTTTACACATTTTATATCAAAAAATTGAACTATTTACTATGACTGTAGGTAAAATGGAAACAGTGCTAGCTGAACTTAAGGAAGGTGATCAGGATATTCAGAAAACAATAGCTGAAATTTTACTACGCAGTAACTCCCGCATAGATATTCAAAAAGAGCTAGAAAAACTTGCAGACAACTTGAATAAAACAAGAAACAGCCAAGAATTAGCTGAACAATTCACTCAAGGTGTCATTGATTGAACAAACCAACAACAACAATAAATAGTGATTTAGCGTTGAGTGTTGAACGTTTTTTTGAGGCTTATGTAAACGCAAAGGAGGGCAAACTAGTTCATAAAAACGATTTAGTACACGTAACTTTTCCTGATAAACCGCAACCGGAAATATTTACCTATTGTCCCTCTGTTGGATGTGAACAAAAAATTCCTCTTATTGCCTCTGGCAGCCCCGCTTTTCAACAAATTTTACGTGAATGCCAAAAAAACGGTGTTTTATGCCAAATCCAACTAAATCCCTTAGAGAACAATTTACCATTAATTATAAGGCAACATTTTAAAGATACAGAGTTTGCCTGCATTGACTGTGACAAAGTTACTGTTGACCAAAACGTGGTTAGTATATGTGTTAAACCTCAAAGTTGTTATCATCAAATTAACGGTGGCAAAATTAACCAAATAAAACCTGGCAAACAAGAAACTGTACGGTACTTCCAATTTTACTACGCCCTAGTCTTCTCAAATAAATTACGTTCAAAAAACGAAGAAATAATATCTGTTTTACTTGATGAAAACGCTAACATTATTGAAGTAATAAATATCGCTAATGATGTCCCCTCTTTTACTGTAGATACGAATTTGGCGGTTTCTGAATGCAAAGGTAAGGTTAAACCTGAATTGTTTGATAAACTCAAAGAGACAGTTGATAACCACTTAAAGTCTCTTATCTGTGAAAAAGTAGCCCTCTTTGATTTGCCTCTTAGTCGCGAAAAAAAAGCTAAGCTTTGGGCGTTTGAAAAACGACTCAAACAGGAGCGACGAGAACAAATTCTTTCTCGCAAACGTGATTTTGACCCCTTAAAATGGCAGACTAATTATCAAACCCTTCTAAAACGCGAAGAAGAGACATATTTAACTAACATATCCGTACGGTTTATCAATTTTCTTGTAATTAACACTTACAAAATAAAATTTGACCTAATTCTTAACAATGAAGCTATGATTCATTCAACTCTAATTTTAGGTTTAAACCAAACAATAATGGTTACCTGTCCTATTTGTAAGAAAAATTTTACTGAGGGCTATGTCACTCAGGATGGTCTGTATGTCTGTGAGAACTGTGTTAAACAGTCTGTTGACTCCTGTAAAGTATACTCCAAAAAAGCAGCTTTAAGCTTTGATGATACTTTAAATGAGTACATAGAGCCGGGTTCAGGATTTGTATGCTCTGTCTGCCAAAAACGTCACAGCCAACTGCTTGAATTTAAATGCAGTCATGATGGTTCAAGTGTTTGTGTTAACCATTATGGTTTCTGCGACACTTGTGGCAATGAAAAATTTTACTCAAAAAACAACCTCTTCTATACCGACGAGTTTAAACATCAATTATGTCCCAAACACGCTAAAAAATAGTAAGATGATTATTATATGCGTAGTATAAAATTTAACGGAATTTTACAAGAAATTTTTGAAAACCCAAACAACAATACCCGTGACACCGTAGAGTTGCTTCAAAGCAGACTACGTTTACCCCAAGATAAAGCTGAAATACTTGCTAGTCGAATAGAAAAACATTATCTCCAAACAATGTTGATGTCAGTAAATGACAACACTAAACAGCCCCCTCTAAGAATAGTTACCGAAAAACCCTCTGACACAAAACAGCCACAGCAACATTTGCAACGTAGGGCAAATAGTTATGTTTTTGAGAGTTTATCTAACAAAGAGTTTGAGATATTTACAAAATGGGTTTTACAAGAATTAGGTTACAATGTTTTTCCTGATAAAATTTCTACGTTTTTAGGCGTAGATTATTTAGCAACAAAAGAGGGCTTAAACGTTGTCATTTTAGCTCGTAAGTACCCTATTTCGTATCTAGTTTCTAAAGCAGCTGTTTTTATGGCTCAACAGGCAAAATGTAACTATCAATGTGAACACGCAATTATTTTGACTACAACAGTGTTTTCTGATAAGGCAAAATTGTATGCTGAAAACTGCGGGGTCGAACTTTGGGATGTTCAAAAATTTGAAGAAAAAATTTTGGAAGTTAAAAACAGTACTGAATTCGTAGATCCATTTGTTTTTCCAACTTTTAAGGGAACTCTGCTTGATAGTTTATTGATGTTAGGGGAGCATAAAAAATTTTTAATTGAGAAACGTGTAGGTGAAAAGTATGATGTGTTTTTTCCAGGTGTAAATTTTCCTTTATTGACTTTTCAAGTGCAGAATGCTCAGGTGGTACGGCTTGTTTACAGAATTAAGTATAATGAGTCTGTGGGTGAAAATGATGGTGAAGCTTTAATTAATTGTGATCGAAACGGCACAATTTCTCATGGGCCAAACGATGTGGATGCTTATGCGCAAGTATTGGAGTATCTTGAACAATTCTTGGAGTAATGGTTAATTATTAAAAAATAGGGGTTTAAAATGGAAAACGTTGGTTGATCCTGTGTGTTTATTCTTCTTCACAGTCGTCGCAGTCGCAGTCGCAGTCGTCGTCGGACCATTCTTCGTCTTCTTCTTCAAAACCGAAAAGTTTGTGTACCATTTTTTTACACCAGTACAGGACACACTTTTGCATAGTTAATAAACCCTTTTCAGTGTTCATCTAAAAAATAATTTACAACATTTAATTCTGTATGTTTTATGTTCTTTAAATGTTGTCGGGTTATTTGATGGTTGAGAGCATTGTTTTGTTAGGTGTGTTTTGTTTTGTGGTGGGGTTAGGTTTTGGTTTGTTTGTTTAGAGTGTGGTGGGGTTGTTTTTTGTTGTGGTTTGGTTTTGATGTTGGTATATGTGTTTGATGGGTATGTCGGTGTTGATGCATATGTATTGAAATTTTTGTGTTGTAATGTTGAAATAGGTTTAGTCTGATTGTCTGTTGTTTTTTGACTTTTAAATTCTTGTTGTTGATTTTGTTAATTATACAAAAGTTAAAAAATATTCACTAATTGAAAACTAAAATTTGTGGTAAAAATAGGGTTACTATTTAGCAGGGGTTCCACTTCGTGTAGTGTTTTTATGATGTAATGACTGTGTGGTAGGGTTTGTTTTTCTTTTTCATGTTTTAACATCGTATTTTTGCAGACGAGCCCCTACACATAGCGGCTTACAGATAACGCTTAACGCTACATAACCTGCTGAGTAGTAACGAAAATGGTGTTAATTTACAATTTAAGTTACAGTTTTTTGATGCTTAACTGGTAAAATAATTGGTATGATGATGAAATTTTATAATACCAAAAACTTTATGAATAATAATAGAATTATACCTAACTTGGATGGTATTATATTGAAAATACAGATAATCGGTCTTGGAGTGGTTGGCGCAGCACAAGCAGATTTAATGCACACCCTAGGTCACAAAGTAATCGGATATGACCCATACAATCATCCAGCGTTTATCCAAGAAAAAGTAACATTCGTTGAAACCCCCATCACTGACGCCGATATAACATTTATCTGCGTACCTGAAACAATCGTCGAAGACATAGTACAAATGTTAGTTGAAAAAAAAAGTCAAGGACTAATAGTTACCAAAAGCACAGTTCCAATTGGAACAACTAGAAAACTTTCAGAAAAACACAGCATTCACATCTCCAACAATCCCGAATTCCTAAGAGAAGAACACGTAATATATGACGTATATAACCCCGGCAGAATTCTAATAGGTGAATGCTGCCCCACACATGGCAAACTGTTAAGCAGCCTCTATGAATCCCTACACATAGAAACATTTATCGCCTCACAAACTGAAACTGAAACAATAAAAATTGTAAGCAATACTCTTAAAGCTTACATGATTACCTTTTGGAACAACATTAACGAATTATGTGAAACACTAGATATCTCAACTAAAAATGTTTCTAACCTGCTAAACCCCGAAAAAACACTTTATGTGTGGGGCGATTGGGGTGGAGGAGCAAAATTTTTTGGCAAACCATACAGTGGAAAATGTTTACCTAAAGATTTAAAACAACTAATAAACATTCTACAAGAAAATAATGTTGATTCCACAATATTTACCACAATTCAAGAATATAATAACCGTATTAAAACAACTTAACCAAGAGACCTGTTAAATGATCATTGAAATGCTGCAACTTGGTGATTTATTAATAAATCACAAAATACATCTTCTAATTCTCTTCTTTATCTTCTTTCTAGTAATTCCAGCCGTTTGGCTAAAAACAAAAAGTCGAACATATAAACCGTATAGCGGACATGCTAAACCGGTTACCGTAATTGTTCCAGCACATAAAGAGGATTACAAAATATTTAACGACTGCTTAGAGTCCATTCAAAAACAACATCCCGCAAAACTAATAGTTGTAATAGATAGTAACGATGAAAAAATGCATGAAATCGCAGAAAAAAACAACGCATACATTATGTCTTTTAAGGAACGCGTAGGAAAAAGACGCGCAATAGCTACCGCTTGGGAAAAAGTCGAAACCGACATTGTAGTACACGTAGATTCAGACACAATACTGAATAAAGGCTGTTTAACCGAAATCACAAAACCTTTTAATGATCCAAAAGTTTTTGGAGTAGCTGTAAAACATGACACGTTTTCTACTGGCTCACGTTTATCTTACATGTTCGCTAAATTGATAAAGGCAAATTACACTATCAATTCACGTGCACTTAACAATGGCTTAGTGGTTGTAGACGGTAGTTGTAACGCCTGGCGCAGAGACTTTCTTTTGAACCAAAAAGAAGCGTTTATTAACGAACAATGGATGGGCAACATATGTCAAATAGGCGAAGACCGTTTTTTAAGCAGAGAAGCCCTAAAAGCAGGTGGTAAAACAGTATTTCAAGAAACTGCAAAAATTACATCTGCCGCTCAATCAACATTTAAAAACTTTTTAAAACAACAACTTAGATGGCGAAGAAGCGGAACAAAATTTTTTGTAAAAGATGTTAAAGAAAACATGTTTCCATCCACTTTATATGGCTATAAATGCTTGACATATTATTCTGCACCCCTTCTACTCTTAATAGCCATTATAACTGATCTAATATTCTTCCCATTTTCAAATATTTTCATACCATGGTATCTAATTCCCGTAACTATTATTATAGGATCAACGTTAATTGGTCTATTTCGTCAACTAATTTACTTTGGTAAACCTATCACAGGTTGGTCCATAATTCTTCAAAGTCTAATAGGACTATTTGTAATGTTACCTATCTCAATTTACGGCATAATCACGATTTCCAAACAAAACATCTGGGGAACAAGAGGCTACAAAGAAGACGGAAAAAGAAGCATTGCAAGCTCAGCTACGTTAATAGCGTTAAGTGTGATTATAATCGTGCCTGCAATGCTTGCCGCTCTCACATATGGCGCACCTGACACAACTTTGGAATACATATAGACTCCCTAAAACAAACATCCTAAATTTAACACGAACTTTAGGATAAACATCCTCATGGCATAGGCTAAGATTTTTTAGCCCACAAAAGTTAATTTCGTGTACAAAAAAAGTGGGTGATAAGAAACTTGCAGTTTTATGGATATTTGTCGCCCAGATCACCTTTGGGTATGTCGCTACCAGTGTCTTTTACAATGTCCCGAACCTCTTGTTCACCAAGCCCACCACCGTCATCGCTTTTAGCAACTATTTCGAATTTACCTTCCAATGTTATTGTCTTGCCTGCATCAATAACGTTTGCTGTCCATACTCAATGCCAAGTTTTGCATCGCCAGTAATGTCAAATGTTGTACCAACAACTAGACCAGAATAGAACCAGAGCCGATAACTGGATAAACGTACATGCCTTTGTTTGCGTCAAATGACCAACCAGTCTGTGTAAGATAAATAATTTTATAGAGTGCTCCGTTGACGTCATAGATTGTACTGTTGCCATCTGGTGTTGTTGCGCTTAATCCGTAACTTTCGGTGGTTAGGGAATATGTGTTTTTGTAATTTTGCATTATTTATTAATTATTGGTATTTGTTAACGTTTGATGTTTGAGAAAAACTGTTATAAACTTGTCATATATTGGTATTTTGTAGTAAGTTGTGTAGCTTAGAAATCATGTTACATATATGCCTGTTAGGTATATATGACATATCAAAATTAAACCAAAACTCAGTATTTTTCTATTTCAACCTTAAAAATACGTCTTCAAACAAAACCTGCTACCTAAAAACTGAAAATTACGGATTAACATACAAGTTCTAAAGGGTCTGTTTTTGATTTTTACAGTTGCCCATAATTGCATGTGTTTACAAAAACCTAAAACCGCATTGACATAAAAATCAACAAAACCAACTCACACCATAATCTTGTATGCGAGTTATGGACACATGGAAAAAAAGAAAATGGGGATTAGATTTCTTCCCAATTTGCAGACAGCAAAATGTTTCCAGTAGTAGCCGCAGGAATCACTGAACCAACTAACGCCTCTGAACTTGCAAAAGCACTGTTGTAGTCATAGGTTATTGTCCAACCTTGGAATGCGTAACCCGTTCTAACTGGAGCAGGTATGTTAATTGTGCCACTTGCAATGGTGTATTCAGTTGGGTTGTAACTTGTAGAAGTACCGCTGTTTAAGTTGTATGTAATGGTGTATGTGATTGGGTTAGGGTTCCAAATGGCCGTTAATGTAAGGTTGCCTGTGGTGCCTGCGGGGATGCCAGTTTGGGGTAATACAAGTTGTGTGTCGTTGGCGCATGTTGTTAGCCAGTGTT
>WQSY01000060.1 GCA_009787585.1 Candidatus Bathycorpusculum sp.
TCTAGTTCTGTGGCGGCGAGTGTGACGGGTTATGGTGCTGTGGATTCTAATGTAACTGTGAATGCGTTATCTGTTCCTGGTTATACTGTTGTAGGTTCTGGTTCTATAACTGAAACATTGGACATTACAAATAATGTCTTCACATTCTATTATGATGTGGACATCAATAAGCCTGTTGAGTATGTGGTTCATTATTATTTGGTTGGTACTTCTACTTCGGTTGCTCCGGATAAGGTTGTTTCTGGTCAGACTATGAATTCTACTGTGACTGAGAGTGCGGTTCCTGTTGCTGGTTATACTGCGCTGGCTCCAACGACATTGACTGGTGTTTTAAATGCTACAGGTAATGTGTTTGTGTTCTATTATTCGTTGGATCAGTATTCTATTGTTTACGAGTTAAATAGTGGTGATAATAATTCAACAAATCCCTCTGGGTATGCAGTGGAGGATTTGCCGGTTGTTATTGGTAATCCATTTAAGGCGGGTTATGTTTTTGAGGGTTGGACAGTTGCATATGCTGATGGGCAATCTAATGTTATAGCGCCTGTAGTTTCTTACAGTATTCCTGTGGGTACGGTGGGTGCGATTGTTTTAACTGCTCACTGGATTAATGGTACTAGTTGTGTGCATAATTATTTTGGTGTTGTAGTTTCTCCTGCATCTTGTACTTCTGAGGGTCTAAAGGTTTATGTTTGTTTGCTTTGTACGGACTATTATTTTGAGTCTATTGAAAAGTTTCCTCATGTTTTTGAGACGTTGCTAGAGGTTGTTGTTCCGTCTTGTGAGGGTGAAGGTTATGCTGTTTACAAATGTTTGTGTTGTAATGAAACTGAAAAACGTGATTTTGTAGCTCCGATTGGGCATAATTACTTTAGTTTTGTGGTAACGCCGCCGTCTTGTAGTTCTGAGGGGTTAATGGCCTCTGTTTGTTTGCGCTGCACTAATTATCATGTTGAGTCTATTGCAAAGCTTAATCACACCTATGAGAGCATTGTTACTTTGCCGTCTTGTGTTGAGCAGGGGTATACAATTTTTACTTGCAGTGTTTGCGGCTATAATTACACAGATAATTTTGTAGACGCTTTGGGTCATGATTGGCAAGTGACGCAAATTGTTACTCCAACATGTGATGCCGCCGGTTACACTGTGTATGAGTGTTTGCGCTGCGGTGAAACTAGACCTTATGATTTTGTAGCTCCACTTGGACATAACTACTTTAGTCTTGTTGTTATTTCAGCTACTTGCAGTTCGGAGGGGTCAATGCTTCACCTTTGTTTGCGTTGTACGCACAATTATTTTGAGCCTATTGCAAAGCTTGACCACACCTACGTAAGCGTTGTTACTGCACCGACCTGCACTGAACAGGGTTATACGACGCACATCTGCACCAACAACGATGCCCACAACTATATTGACAATTATACTCAACCACACGGACACAACTTTATAGAAATACCCCTGTATTATCCAACAGTTGTTCCGCCTTGTGACGAATACTGGGAACGCATATTTGAGTGCACATATTGTCACATAACATACTCGATACCTTTCCAACCACTTTTTGTTGAGCATAATTATGTTGCTGTCATTTATTTGCCCTCTTGTACTAACGATGGTTTTACAATTTATGTCTGCATTCGTTGTGGTGATAGTTACATCGCTGACTTTATGTATGCTTTAGGGCACGATTGGGACGACGGTGTTGTTATTGTTGAGGCAAATTATGAAATTGAGGGTCTTATGCTGTTTACTTGTAATTTTTGCGGCGAAACACGAACAGAGGTAATTCCAAGGCTATGAATCTTTAACTGTTAATGTTTTATCTATGGAACAACAGCCATCCATGTTAGTAACATGTGATGACTGTTCTACTTTCTCTTAAAAAATACAGATTATAATACAATAGACCTTAGGCGTAATTATTTGAGTATTCACTATTCTTAAGCGTGTATTATAAATGATGCATTTCTTTGATACTTAAAACACAAACACCACACTTGTACACTAACAAAATACGTGTCCTGCCACCAAACACTAATTACGCCTAAAGTCTAATGTCATTAACTTAGCACTACAACGAACGCTACTTTAAATCGTATCCATCACGGTTTGACTTACCCATAAAAACATGACACAGAACAACTTTTTCTTAACAATGCCCATCAAAAAAGCAACTGTTCTACACACATAAATGACACATTCCAAACTCTGTTCTTTGTAGTGTTAACCTGTTGACATTGGTTTGGTTTATGAGGCTTGGGGTGGTGGTAAGGCTGATGATTGTTGATAGGTCTAATTAATTTGCGCGAAGTGCTTTGTTTTAGATGTATTGTTATCATGTAACCTTGAGTGTGGGGTTGTTTGTTTGTTGTGTTGTTTGTTGTTTGTGTGTTTGGTGAAGAGGGGTTGAAAGATAACCTTTAAGTCACAGGCTGTGTTTTAACAAGTGTATGATAGTGTTAATTTGGGGGTATTGTTCTGTTTGATTATATGGTGCTGATGCATAGTGGCTAAGTCTGATATTCGTAGGAAAACCTTTGTTGCACGTGAGGATTTGCTTGACTGTATGGTAAAGATTGCAAAGGATCAGGGGTGTAGTTTGTTTGAGTTAGTAAATGATCTTTTTCGGTTAGTAATAGTTGCTGATGATTTAGGTTTTAGTTTAAAGCGTGTGGTAGATGAACGAAAAATTTTAGAGTCCGCTAAAGGTTCCGGTTTTGTTTTAGGTTTAGAACGTTTGTGGTATGAAATGGCTGACATAGCATATGCTAAAGATAAAACTAAAGCCCTTAAAATTTGGTCTGACTCAGGCATCTGGTTTGCCGCCCAATATGTTACTAGTGGTGTTTGTTCTTCTTCTTTTGACCACTTTAAAACTGACTTGTTACTTTTTACTTGGAACGCTCCCGAATTTGATTTTAAACTTTTAGGTGATAAATTGTCTGTGAAAATTACTAGCCCTCGCTTTACAGAGGCATACACTTTTCTTTTTACCTCTTTTTTAATGAGCGCCATAGAACACTTTGGATACCAAATTGACAGCAAAGACGTCTATAAAGGCATAATTCGCCTAAACGCGACAACAATATCCAAGGAGCGCAATACATAATGGTGCAGCAACGTAAAGATAAAAAATTAGTATATGTTAATTATGCTCTTCTTGAAAAAGTTGCCCAAGTATCAAAAAGCCGTGGCGAAACCATAACCAAATTCTTAGAAGATGCATTAATTCAAGCTATAAAAGTAACCACATCCGGATACGATTTAAAACAGTTCGGCCAATTCTTCGAAGTACTCTATGCTCAAAGAATTTTAGGAGGCGCCTTTGTACCCTTAGATGTTCTAAACTTTCTAACAGATACGGCAATAAAAGACGGTAAAGACGGTCTTGCAAACGTATGGTTTGAAAGCGGAAAATGGCATGGTAAATACTTAAAAGAACGCTTTAAAGACCCCGTTAAATCTTTAGAAACCTTTCTAGAAGCTAGTCGCTGGGATCTAAGCGAGGTTGAAGTAAAACAGGTAGGTGCCATAACACGGATACGCTGCATATCAACGGTACTCTCAGAAGACGCAACCAATTTGCTTGCAAAATTCATAGAAGGTATAATGCACGGATTTGACTATAAACTTCAAAAAAGTGACCTTCTAAAAGGCCTAATAGTTATGGAATTTGTAAGTTAACATAAACCAAATAAGCAGTGTGCCTAGTTTCTCTGTGGTAGTATGTTTTTTAGGTTGATTTTTTGTGTACATTTCCTTACAGGTGTAGTGGTATGTACACTTTTAGGTAGAGTTACTATGACGTATTTACAGTAAGTATAAGTACTATGTCACTGATAAGTTGGCATAAATAAAATAACGAAAAAGGACGAATTAATAAAAATGAATACATTCAAATCAAAAAGTAAGCTATTGGCAACCATAACAATAATGCTATTATTTGCATCCTCGATGCTAGCAGTGGTGCCACAAGCAAAAGCCATGACTGTTTTCGACTTATACGACGCTAAAACTAATACCGCAATAGGTGTTGCTGGCAATGTTACTGTCGGGCAGTTAATTAACGCACAGGGTACTGCAGAAGCAGTTGGCTCTACAATAACGATATACTGGGGTCCTATCAGTGGCAATAAAATTCTGGCAACAAAAGAATTGAGCACATCAGATACAACTTTTGATTTCAACTTTACAATTCCAGAATACGCTGCAGGTCCTTATACTATCTTTGCAACAGAAGGCTTAGCAACTGGTGGTAGTTCATCTGCTGCATCTATGAGTGCAGATGTAACGATTGTACCAGAAATTACATTAAATCCTGTCTCTGGCGTTGTAGGCGACACTGTTATGATTTCAGGCAAAGGCTTTAACGCTACATCTACAGACAATTCAAACAGAATTACAGTTACCTTTGACGGTACCACTGTAATAGCAACTGCTGCTAACATTCGAACAAATGCTGACGGTTCATTCGGTCCAACAGCATTTACTGTACCATCCAAACCAGATACTCCTGCAAGCGGTCCAGCTTATGTGGTTACTGCAACTGATGGATCAGGACTCAGCGCTAGTGCACCATTTACTATTGGTCCAGTGATTGAGCTTTCGCGCGACAATGGTCCATCTGGTCTAGTTGTTACTGTAACTGGACGCGGATTTACCAACATCACAGGCACCGACGTAGCTATTACCTTTGATTCTCTAAACGTAATAACGATACCAAACCCAGTGAAACTTACTACATCAACTAAAAACGGAACCTTTACAGCACAAATCATTATCCCATCAATGAATGCTGCAAATATTAATCAAATCAAAAACATTACAGCAACAGATGCTCTCGGTGCAACAACCTTCAAAGGGTTTAATTTAACAGGTGTAACTACAATCACTGCTATACCTACTGTGGCTAAAATTGGTGTTACAGACATTACTGTCACTGGCGGGAACTTTTCACAATGGATACAAACTCCTGCTAACAGCGTAACTCTACGACTCAGACCAGTGAATAATCCAACAGCTGCTGATTTTAGCTGGACTACAACAGGCGTTGCTGCAACTGGTACACTTAATAGTGTCACTGCAAAAATTCCATATAACATACCTCCTGGAGTATACCTACTAAATGCTACTGATCTTGATGGTTTAACTGCAGAAACTTACATAGGCGTTTCTAACTCTAACGTGTTTGTATCAGATGCAAGCGTTGTAACAGGTCAAGTTATAACAGTTGGCGGCACAGGCTTTGGCGTTGTTGACGATTACGCTGTTGCAGCTGGTATTACGCCTGCTCCACGGTTTAACATTTATATAAACAACGTTCTAGTCGCAAACGGCATAGATGCTACAACTTTGAATACTGGTGTTCCTGTTGTAGTTCCAACAGTTCCAATAAACTTGCAAACACAAGTAAGAATAACATGCACCAGCCCACGCATAGATTTCTCTGACTCCACAACTATAGCTGTCACAAAAACAACAACTCTTGCAGTAATTCCAGCAAGCTCCTCAAGAGACAACACAGTTACCATTGAAGGTAGCTACTTTACACAAGCCTCAGGCGGCAGCGCTACAGTCAGAATATACAACTCAACAAACCAAATTAACACCAATCTCGTTGCCACTATAATTAATGTACCTATAGCTTCAAATGGTTCATTCTCAGTACCATATTACATTGCAAGCAACTTTAACCTAGGTGCTTACACAGTTAATGCAACTGACAGCAACACCATTTATAACACTAGCCCACTAATTTCAGCTCCATTAACAGCTAAAACAACTTTGAACGTGTTAGAGCTAGACATGAGCATTACTACAGGCGCACTTAAATATGCACAAGGTGACAAGGGCAGTTTCCAAATATTAAGCGCAACAACACCAGATGGCACAATTACAATCTATGACGTCAACGGAACACTCTATAAAATTATTTATCTTACACAGACTGGCTGGTCATTTGACGCAAACAAAGGCATGTACGTTTATCCAGTTATCGGCTCTGGTTCTGGTTCTGGTCTAGTTGTTGGTACAACATTTGACATTACTGACGATGCAAAACTTGGCAATTGGACATGGACAGCAAACGTTATTGATGCAGGCAAGACAATAATATTTGAAGGCAAATTTGAAGTAGTTGTTAAAAGCTCAGGCGGTCCTGGTGGCAACGGTGGCGGTCTTGGTGAACAAGAAGTTCGTGACATTGCTACAGAGGTAGCTAAAAGTATATCTAAAGGTGACAAAGGTGACAAAGGCGATACAGGTTCTTCAGGTTCTTCAGGTTCTTCAGGTGCAACAGGTCCAGCAGGTTCCAAAGGTGCTGATGGTGCAACAGGTGCAGCAGGTAAAGACGGCAAAGACGGTATAGATGGCGAAGATAGTTCATCAGGATGGGCAACAACAGCAGCTGTTATTGCAATTGTTGCTTTGATCGTTGGCGCAATAGCTGCATTCTTAGCAATCACACTACGACGCAAAATAGCAAATTAAAAAACTCCAACCTTTTCTTTTTTTTATTTCGACGGATAATTTTTTATTATTTTTCTGAAGTTTACTTTTGTAACAAATAGAACCATGTAGTAGTTTTTGAAAAACAAGTTTTATTGGTTTTTCGCTGTTTTAGGTGGGTATTTTTGCAGTTTTTCGCTAAATTTGTCTAACAAAAATTGTGCCTTCTCATAAAATAATTTCACCCTCTTATCGCTACAGCGAGCACGCTTCAAACTGCGTGTATTATGGTTCGTTTTGGTTACGAAAACACTGAGAAAAACGCTTTTTCTTAACCAATATCCTTCAAAATTATGATAGCTTTATTCATAGCATCACGCATTCGAACCTTGGTTTGTTGTAGTGTTAGGGCACTGCCGAAAAATGTGTAGGTTGAAGCTTTTTTTTTGCTGAAGACTAAATGTGCGTTTTTGATGAGCTAAATGTTTGCGTAATATATATTAACACCGCAATTGTTTACCATTCAACAGTTGAACAGCGAACAATAGGCGGGTGAAGTTAAAGTGGAACAAACAAAAGAACAGCTACTACAGCTATCAGCAAACCTTAGGCGACGTAACATAATTGCTATGGCTGAAATGAATGATACGCCTGTAGCAGGGCTAGACATTAATCTAACAGAGTTTTTTCTACTAAAAAGCGTTGCGTCGTCTGATTTAGAACACCATTTTAGTTTATCCGACGTCACAAACAGGCAATTCATTTCAAAATCAGGAGTTTCTAAAATGTTAAGTGCCCTTGAGAAAAAGGGATATCTTGTACGAGAGACAGATAAAAACAATCGACGCAAAATTATCGTAACTCTAACCGCAACGGGTCACAAAGCTATCGAACACTTTGACAAAATTATGGACTATTACCTTACAGAATTTGTTAACGTTGCAGGTGAGGATTTTCTAAAACAAATGTTTACACTCATTGACCGTCTGCAGCAGGTAAGCAAAACTGTTCAAGAAAAAATGAAAAACAAATACTTTGAAACTAAACAGACAAAGGAGATATAAAAATGCCAATTATACAAGTTGAACACTTGACAAAGGATTTTGGATATGGTCGAGGTGTCTTTGATGTTACGTTTAATGTTGAAAAAGGCGAGGTCTATGGTTTTCTAGGTCCAAATGGTGCTGGAAAAACGACTGCTATACGTCACATTATGGGTTTTTCTCGCCCACAAAGAGGTTGTACTCGTGTCAATGGTCTAAACAGTTGGAAAAATTATTATAAAATACAAAAAAACCTCGGGTATCTGCCTGGCGAAATTGCTCTACCTGACTCGCTTACAGGTATACAATTCATAAAAATGATGGCCGACTTGCGCAAAATGTCTGATATGACTTACACAAAATCGCTTATTGAGCGTTTTGAGTTGGAGCCCTCTGGTGGATTAAAGCGGATGTCTCTTGGTATGAAGCGAAAACTTGCTATAGTGACCGCTTTTATGCATGATCCTGCGGTGCTTGTTCTTGATGAACCTACTAGTGGTCTTGATCCCGTTATGCAGGATACATTTATCAAGTTTATTAAATCTGAAAAAGAACGAGGCAAAACAATTCTTCTATCTTCTCACATCTTTTCTGAAGTGGATGCTACTTGTGATAAAATTTCCATTATAAAAGATGGAAAGCTTGTTTCAACTTTTGTCGCAGACGATTTACGACATAGTAAAACAAAGACCTTTAAAATAGAATTCCGATCTAAAGACGAGTTTGAAAGATTCCAAAAAAATCATTCAAAATTGGAAAATGTGTCTATCCCTTATGAGCTTGCATCGGTAAAAGAGCAAAGAAATCAGGCAAATATTCACATAGATGATGTAAATGTCAACGAGTTTATAGAGTTGATATCTGGTTATAGTTTAAAGTTTTTCTCGGAAATTAAATTCACTCTTGAAGATTACTTTATGAGCTTTTATGATAAAAATAGAAAAACAAAAACTGCAATGAATGGAGGTAAAATTGCAAATGCCGTTAATTGAGCTAAAAAATTTGACAAAGAATTACGGTGATGGACGGGGCATCTTTGATGTTTGCTTAAAAATTGAAAAAGGCGAAGTGTTTGGTTTTGTTGGCACAAACGGCGCTGGAAAAACCACAACAATACGTCATTTAATGGGTTTTTTGAAACCCGCTAATGGCAGTGCTACTATAAATGGTCTTGACTGTTGGGCTGATTCAGCTGAAATAAAAAAGCTTATTGGGTATGTGCCAGGCGAAATTGCTTTTCCTGATGCAGCTACTGGGCTTGACTTTTTTAGAGGACAGGCAAAGTTACTTGGCGTTAAAGACGGGTCTTATGCAAATTATATTATTAAACAGCTTCAGCTAGATCCAACTGCAAAATTAAATCGCATGTCAAAAGGTATGAAGCAAAAAACAGCTATTGTGGCCGCGTTTATGGGTGACCGTGAAATTCTAATTCTTGATGAGCCTACAACTGGGCTTGATCCCTTGATGCGTGTTAGATTTATAGATATACTAAATGAGGAGAAGAAAAAGGGTAAAACAATTTTTATGTCTACTCATTTGTTTGACGAAGTTGAGGATACATGTGATAAAGTTGCACTCATTAGGGATGGAAAAATTCTTGCAGTAAAGTCTACAAAAGAAATAAGACATAACGAAAATAAGTCCTATAAAATCGAGTTTGTTTCAAAGCCTGATTATAAACGGTTTACGGCTTTGGATTTTGTTTTTGAGGAAAAACTGGAGGAAAAAAATCAAGTGATCGTCAATATTTGTGATAATGATATTAACGCTTTTCTAAGCGTTTTAAAAGGATACAAAATAAGTTTTATATCTGAAATCAAGTACACTCTTGAAAAATATTTTAACAGCGTATATAAGGAGAGCAAAAACAATGTTCAATAAAACAATCTTTAAACAAACCTTTAAATCAAATTACAAATTATGGCTAATTTTTACAGCAACACTATGCGCAATGTTGGCTTTAATCATTTCACGATTTGATCCCATTCAAATTAACAGCATGATGGACATGGTCATGAGCGCATTTGGCGATGTTCTAGGCGATGCACTTAGTGCTATTGGCCCTATAACATTAAACAATATGCTTTCTGGCACTTTTTACGGCATGCTTGCCATTGTGTTACCCGTCATTTTTGTTGTTCTTACAGCAAACGGTCTGATTGCTGCACAGGTAGACAAGGGCTCTATGGCGTATACATTGTCAACACCCATTAAGAGACGAACTGTTGCAGCAACAAAGGCCACTTACTTGATTACTGCGGTGCTATGCATGTTTCTAGTTGTTAGCCTTGTAGGACTTGCAGCTGTCCAAGTAACTCAGGGAAATGTCTTTGGCGATGCATATACAGCAGATGTTAAAGAGGTATCCAAAGAGTTTGGTTGGGATAAGGCAACAGTAGCAGGTGACTTGACTATAATTCTTGAGAATTCTGCAGCTGTTACAAGAGGTGCTGAGGCTAGAAAAATTGATGAAGATGTTTATAAATTGTATCTTCAACAAAAAATCGGTTATAACGATGATTACGATGACGGCGACAATAGTCAAATTACCATGACACCTGGGGAAATGATGGAATTTCAACAAAAATTTCTAGCGGGTGTTACGGCAGCTGCAGATGTGCTTGATACCAGTGTTACTGGGTTGACATCTAATTTGGCAAAAATCAAGAACAGCGCACCCGCTTTGGAGGCAGCCGCTATCGCCGCTGATTTAGTACCTGAAGAAACTTTAGCTTTAGCACCAAATGCTGAAGTGGCTCTTGAAATGCAGAAAGCCGCTTTTGTTGGAGTTATCAATGCACAACTTGTTTCAAAACAATTTATGCTCGATGAAGGACTGGTTTTTAGTGTTCCCGATTATCTTGCATTGAATCTTGGAGCTGTTCTTTTAATTTTTGCTACCAGTGGCATTGCATTCTTCTGTTCATGTTTGTTCAATTCTGCAAACAATTCTTTAGCCCTTGGTGCAGGAATACCTGTTGCCTTCTATTTGTTCCAAATGATGAGTGGATTTGGCGAAGGACTAGAATTTCTCAAGTATTTTTCAATGAACACACTCTATGACCCAAGTGCTATTGTATCAGGCGGCAGTTTCTGGCTCCGATTCCTTGTACTAGGTATTATCGGCGCAGTACTTTACGTATTAGCAGTAAAAATCTTCAAAGAAAAAGATCTACCCCTATAACATAGTCAATGTTAAACGCCGCCAAAAAATGGCACATTTAACATAATCCCTTTTTTTGAGTTTAATGACGCCTAAAGATATATAACCTACTGCTTATTTTGTGTATTTCTATTAGGAAAAAAATTAAAAGAGTGTTTAATATGAGTAATGTGTTATTTAATTCTAAATCTTCAAAAATAAAAAAAGTTTTATTCTTAGTTTTAACGTTTGCTTTGCTGTCAATGCTGTTTTTGCCCGTTCAGGAAAGCTTTGCTGCGCCTATTACTGATACACCCACTGGTGTAAATGGCCGGGTTCTTTCTGCAAGCATGACCGGCGATACTTCCGACTGGATTGAGATAGCCAAAAATGGTGACTACTCTCTAATTGTTCGCAAGGTTGTACTTTCTGGTGGTGTAGCGTTTAATAGTAACTATGACAACAATTACATGAATTCTTTTGTTCGTAACACCGTTAACAATTGGTTTAACAATGTGTTATCTAGTACTGCACGTTTGCGTGGCTACACAGTTGTTAATGATGCTACACAAAAACGGGGTTCCTGTTTTTCTGTGTCAAATAATGGTTATAGTAAACCATCTACGGTGACTGCTAGAACAGGTAATGATGTGGCGTTTTGTTTGAGTTATGCTGAAGCAGCATCTTTCTGTAGCACTCGCCATGCTTTAGGTTCCACTACAAACGTAATTCAAAGCTCCTCCATAGCTAGAAGTAATTTTTACAAGTTAACCTCTCCTTCTGCTGGTGGTTCTCAGCGTTACTGGTGGTTACGAACTGCTGGGAACAGTGCTACAACTGCCACTTCTGTCGGTTTAACATTTGAAAATGAAGAAGGCTGTGCCTACGCAAGTACAGTTCTAGCTCAATATTATGCTCGCCCAGCGCTATGGGTAAGTTCTGCTGTGTTTGAAACTGCACCTACCTCTTATAGTATTAGTTACAATTTAGCCGGTGGAGTTAACGCTATAGGTAATCCAACCTCATATATTGTATCTGCTCTTCCCCTTACCATTGCTACTCCGTATAGGTCAGGTTATAACTTTTCGAATTGGCGTGCAACATGTGCTAATGGTACAGAGGTCATCTTACAAAACGGTGTTATCCCACGCGGAACTACCGGTAACCTTGTCCTAACTGCCTCTTGGAACATTGTTCAATATGCTATTTCTTATGTTTTACAGGGTGGTACTAACGCTGCAAGTAATCCAACTATGTACAATGTAGAAAATGCTCATTTGCTTAGTATATC
>WQSY01000061.1 GCA_009787585.1 Candidatus Bathycorpusculum sp.
ATGCAAGAGAAGAAACTGGCGTTTTTAAGCCTTTAATGCTGTTTTACGCCTTTTTAAGACATTTTGATTATCGTAGGTATAAAAATTCGGGAATTTAGGTTATCATTGATTCCAGTAGTATATGTCAAAATATTTCCCTGCAATTGAGTACATTGGTTCTTCAAAAACTATGTCTAACTTTAACCCATACTGATCTATACTATTTTGTAGTTGAACCCATAGCTCTTGCATAGTTTCATCTGTAGACCATATGCCCCAAATATTATCATCTACCGCTCGCATACCCCACCCATAATTCTTAGGCAAAACAAACACCGCCTCAGCCTTAACACCACCATGAACAACATCAGAATTTTGCACCACATTATTCCAGAAACGCTCCAAAGCCAAAAAATGCTCCTCCTGCAACGTGTTAGGATTTACTGGATCTTCAGAATAATTAAAAATTAGTACACACTCCGCACCAGCCTCATAAGACATTTTCATCTGCTCAAACATCTCCGCTCCATCTGCAAGATACGGCGGTTGAGTGTATTTCCAAGTAATCATGGTACCCCAGCTTTTACTTTGTAAATTTGCAGCCCCCCTCACCAAACCAATCTGTTGAGCAACAGAATTGTTCCATGCCAACTCTGCAAGAACCACATCATAACCGCTTTGATAATCCCACCAGTAAAGACCATAATCAGCTGTAAAAACAGAAATAGACTTCTTATCCAGCTGCTTTTTGTTTAGTGCATCAAGAAAACCTTTGTTCTTGTTTACAAATGCAACAGTAGCATCATCGCAGGTTTGTAGAGGTTTTTGCTTTAAAACTGTTTCATAAGAAGGTATTGATAAAGGAAAATGTGTAAGGTCATCAAATGTGTAGACCATCATCGCGTTATTTTCAAAAACATATTTGTAGGCAACAATTGTCCCATCAGGGCAATAATCAACAATGCCTACTTTGGGAAAAGACATAGAAATGTTGCCATTAGGATAGTATCTAATTATTGTTTCATTAGAAAACATACTAGTAATTACGCCCGTATAACTATTCTTTGTAACTTGCTCAATGATGCCTCTTGTAGTGCCTTCTTTTGTTGAAAGAGGAATATTTTTGAAGGTAACTGTTGTATCAAGCATCTTTCCACCCGGCTCATCACCATAATATACCCCGATAAAATGTTTCCCCCACCTTCCTTTTGCTTCAATAAGCCAGTTACTCAACACTTGAGGGTCTAAGCCAACATTATCACGTACAATACTTGTACCATAATCATCACGTACACTACCAGAAACTGCATAATTTAAATTTGACGCAACAACATAATCACCTATATCTTCCATAGCTGTCGTATCACCCATAAAAGTCCCAGATTGCAGGACAAACAGATTTGTATAATTTTTTACTTTGTCGATGAGTTCTTTAGCCTCTTGAACTGAACTGCCACAATAGGTAACTCCAACGTAGAACTTTTCTTGATTAAACATTGTACAACACGCAACTATTAATAAGCCAACTGACAACACCAATACCGCAATTGTTGCAAATAACTTTAACTTTTTCAATGTCTACATATCACTTATTTAGAGTGACTTAAAAGATGCTAATTAGTTTTTTGCTGACGAACGGCTTTGGGTTATAATGTTTTTGATAAAAACGTTGTTAAAACAAAACAGATATGTGCACGAAAGATGCTTTACATTATAGGAAATAAAGGTAGAAATAGTGGTTAATAGATGAATATAACTGTTAGTTCCAAGTGTAATTTATGCCATTTTCCTTATGGTGGAAAAGTTTTGTCTTTGGTTTTGTTATTTGTGATAGTATTAATTTTTTTTCCAATTGTCTCGGTATTTAGTAATGTTTCACCTTTTGTGTTAGGAGAAACTAGGTTGGTTGAGGACGCAGATACACTTATAGCAGCTATTGATGAAGCTCCATCTGGAACATTGTTTACCATTGTACTGAACAAAGATATCGCCCTTGAAAAGATGCTCACTATCCCTGCTAACAAATACATCACCTTAACAAGCAATAGCGACCCTATTTTTTTTAAACTAGTTGGGCCAGACGGTACAATTACTAATCCTGTGAGTACTATTACAGTTAATAGTGGTGGAGTGTTGACTCTTGGTGGCATCATTGTAACTCATAATACAGGTTTTTTTGGTGAGGGAATAACTGTTAATTCAGGTGGAGAGTTTATAATGTCTGATGGCGAAATTAGCGGCAACACTGGCGGTTCGGGTGGTGGTGTGTCTTCTTCTGGTTCTTTTTTAATGTCTGGTGGCAAGATTACTAATAACGAAGCGGGTTTTGGTGGTGGGGTACACATAGCACAGGGCTCTTTTACTATGAAAGGAGGCATGATTTCTTACAATAAAGCTACCTTTTTTGGTACAGGTGGCGGTGTGGATGTGGGGTATCATTGCTATTTTAGTTTATCTGGCGGTGAGATCTCTTATAACACGGCTGAATATTATGGTGGTGGCGTGAACAACAATGGCGATTTTAGAATGACTGGTGGCAAGATTACTAACAATAAAGTAACTGACAGTCGCAGTGCTGGTGGTGGTGTGTATAATCGTAATAACTTTGTGTTGTCTGGCGGTACTATTGCTCAAAACATAGCCCTCTCGGGTGGTGGTGTGCTAACTGGCAGTGATAACGATTTTACTATGTCGGGGGGCGAAATTAGTAGCAACACTGCAACAAACGGTGGTGGAGTGTACATTGAATACGGTACTTTTAAGTTAACAAGCGGCAAAATTTCAAGCAATGCAGCAACTAATAGTGGTGGCGGAGTTTGGATTCGTATTGACCAATTAGACCAACTCTTTGTTTCTAACGGTGTAGTGTTTTCAAATAACCGAGCGTCAGAAGCGTATGAAAGAAGTTCTGAGCATGATGCCGTTTATGCTAAGCAGATAGGCAGTAGTGTTACTTGGACCACTCCCTTTACTCAAGGATACAACAATTATGACATTGGCTATACAAGCAACACCCCAATGCCTGATATTACACCTAGCAGTACGCCTCCAGACAGGTCACCTAATAGAACACCTTTCACAGTTTCACCTAGTGCTCCTGATTCAAATGATAATAGTAGTGAGGGTTTAGATTTTCGTATTGTAGTGGTTGTTACAGGTTTAGTTGTTGCTCTTCTCATTACTTTGTTGGTAATTTACTTCAAAAAAAACCATACATCCATAACCCGCATACAAACTCTAAAAAGACAAACTCGCCTTTCTAAAACTACCCACAATCACAAACATCCACAAAAAACTAGCCACAGATAAACAGAAAAACCAACAAACCAAACTTTCACCTCAACATTGTATACGAGTTGTGGACACATAGAAAAAAATAAAACAAACAACAAAGGAAAAAATATCTGATCACATTAAAGACCAAAATAGTAGTTCACTAAATAATAATCTTTAACGAATTAATCCATATTCTTTCTCTGAGAACTATAGTAGGCATTTAGCATAACTATTTTTGGTGATAAGACACATATTTTTAGCGTACAAGCGATACTTTTATACTTTAAACCCTATCTGCACTTTTTTGGTAATATGTTCTCTTAATGTTTTCGCAACACATCTAAATTTGGTTAAAATCCAAAAACACCTTTAAATCGCGCTATAATCACGTAAAAACTTTTAACTGAGCCATTACCCATGTTGGTAATATGTTGGTGGTGATTTTTCCGCTTAATTATGGCGAAATTGGAACTGTTTTTGATTTTAGGGCAAAAATTGAACAAAAATAAAATGGCATATTACCAAAAAATGGAAGAGTTAGGGTTTAAACACCAAAAAACTGTTGTGATGTGATAACTGCTTAGTTTTTACGTTGAAGATTATGATAAAAAAAAGAAAAAGTGAGGGGTATTTTCAATAGTTGCCTATTTTCTCACCAGACTGGTTGAACATCGGTACTGCCATAGATTTTCATTGCGCCATCAGCCCATTGAGCCTGTTGACCGCCACCAACGTTACCAGGATACCATGACTGATAACCTTGGTAAAGTGGACTGTACTTGTAAGAACAGCCAAAAGTGTCGTAAGATGCATAATCAAGTGCGTTGCGAATGTTTTTGCCTGAAGCGATATAGTCATAAGTTTTTACAATAAAAAACCAAGCTGGACTATTATTATAACCCTGAAAACTTCGATCGAATATGCTGGGCGATATCTTTTCGAATCCTATGAAACAGTAAGGAACATTATCCGAAGTAGTATAAGCATCAGTAGAGTTTAAAGGAAGATTATTAGACCATGCTGCTGGCATGCCCACTCTATTACCATTAGCTTGCATACATGCCCAAAGCCAAACAAAACCAAACTTGTAATTAGAAGTTACCCAACTGTTAACATTTGAAGAATAAAGTATGTTATTGTCGCTGAGCCACATATTGTTTGGTCCTGCCATATGTCCGTAGTGGAAAATTGTTGTAAAAGTGCCATATTGTTGATCAAACCAAGTATTGTATTGATAGGCATACCAATTAGCGTCTGCACCGAAATTTTCGTATACACCATTATAGCCATGGGTATAGTATGTGTATGAAATATAGTAAGACAAAAAGTCCGCACAATCCATGTCATCTGCTGTTTGTCCCCAGCTTGAAGCGTATGTTTCAGATATTTTAACAGCCGCAGAAGCCTGTGGAACAGCAGACATCAGCAAACTAGACGAAAGTATGATACAGAATATGACAGAACAAACCTTAATCGCGCTTAATTTTTGCAGATTCCTTTTTGGTCGCACCTTAACATAACCAACGCAAACACAAAGAACACCAATCGCTATTATAGTTACTAAACATATCCCAAAATAATTTCTGTCAGAGTTTTCTGTTGTTGCCGCTGAATTAACACTATTTTCAACTGGAAGGACACCACCGCTACTCATTGGGCTAATTGTAGATACCTCGCCCGTATCGCCCCAAACTCTCACGTTAGCACCTGTAACACTACCAGGATAGACTTTGTCAAAACCAATTTGAATATACCACGATGGATAAAGTGCGAATTGATCTCCACCACGAGGAGAATCATACTCATCATAGTGGATATAATCCATACTTGCAAAATCTATATAGTTAAGATAACTCAGACTTGGAGTACCAACGGTAGCTACTTCAAACTCAGAAACTGTTACAAGTTCATTATTCTCGCCTGTGTATGCTTTCCATGAAAAACCCTTAAGCGCGTTTAGAGCAATCTCAACAGCTTCCTCACTGGAGATTTTTGGAGTACCGCCCTTTATCTCATAGAGCTGCCAGTAATCATAAAAAGCTGACAGACGATCGCCATAGAAACTTAAGCCAATGTTTTTAGGGTTTGCTCTAACTCCGTTGTCATCTACATACGTCCACATTATGTATAGCTCATCAGGTACATCACTTAATACTTCAAGCTGCACATTACCTTCTGTTTTAGTAAAACTTCCTACAACCTCAATGTTGTTGAGCATATTACCTAGTTCACCATAGATGGAATTGCCTGTGTAGCTTTGATATCTGTTCATGAATCCTTTAGCCATATCGAGCAAACTATCATCTGATTGCTTAAACAGGGTAGAACCCATGGGTTCAGGTAGTCGCACACTGTAAAAGTTGTTGCTTATGAATGAAACATCTGCTTGTAAACGCGATTGCTCTGCTGTTAAGTCGAAGGTCAACTCGTTTTTTGGTCGCTCAGAAATAACAGAATCTCTTTGACTGCTTAGCACTACATCATATTTACCTGTATCTATGCCTACAACGCTCTCTAGCACAGTTATAGCTTCTGGTTGCAAACGTTTTTCTGTAGCCTGCGCATTAGGCAACACTGTTGAGCAGATCAGTAAACAAAAAAACAAGGCAAATAAAATTGTTGATGATATTTTATTAGATTTTTTGATCATAATTAACATCTCATAATAAACTATAAAGCAACACATCACATTTAAAACTTTTTATAGCATACTCATTTGGTAGGCACACTCAATTTTGTGATACATGTTTGCCCCAAATAAACAAATCTTATAAAGTGAACTTTCATTGAAGTGCAATGGAAAAAGTCTTTTTGCCCTGATTACCTTTAGTTAGGGTGGTTGGAAAAAACACCAACGTTTTTTTGAGGCAGCTTCTAGACCTCGTTAAACAAAATGATGTGTGCTCTTCAACGGATCAGAAGGCCAGAACTTCGAGCTCGAATAGGAAAAGACACCAAAACCACCAAAGAGCATCCTCCAACCACCAATAAAGGTAAGGTGTAAATATGGAACAAAAAGTTTGCGGTATAGACGTCCATCGAGACATAGTGCGCAATGTCATCGGACATTGAAATCTCCCAACCATTGGGATAAGGCTCTTAGAAACACCTTAAGGACAACAACTTACCTAAAACCGAAAGGTCAAGGGGACAATAGCATGTTGCTAAAGCAGAGGCTACTAAAGGCTGTCAATAAGTAGCGCTCTGCAAGTCCTACGTAATACGGTAAAAGCTACACTGCTTAAAATTCAATCACCAGGAGACAAACTGTGGTCTTGAGGATACACAACCTAAAACTCCTCACTCACAACATACCCATGCAAGGATGTCACATGGAACAGTGCACCGGCGGCGTTACGCCGCCGGTGGAAGAAGCATGAAAGCATATAGCGCAGTCACCACTACTATAGCACAGGTTTAGCGGAAAAAGACCGGTCTACTTTTGGTGTCTTAGAACCCGTATTTGGAAAACTGTGTCTGCATCGTCTTGCTGAGTGGAAGAAAGGAGCCCTTGAGCCCGAATGAGAAAACACACCTCTTAGAAGATGCCCAACCTAAACCTAACAAAAAGAGAGGAATAAACATGAACCCAGTATGCGGCATAGACATATCCAAAGAAGAACTCGTAGCAACCATTTTAGGAGATAATTTTAAAGAAACACGCAAATTCGGCGTCCACACAGACGAACTCTACAAACTAAAACAATGGCTAAAAGAAAACCACACCACCCAAACCATAATGGAATCAACAGGCATATACTGGATCCCCATCTACGCCTCACTAGAAGCAAGTGACTTTAAAATAGTACTAGCCAACCCCCGCCAAGTAAAAGGCCTCCCCAAACGCAAAACCGATGTTCGAGACAGCGAATGGCTAGCTCATCTGCTACGCAGTGGTCTGGTTAAACCCTCCTATGTTGCTGATGCAGACCTGCGTGCTCTGCGCTCACTTACCCGTCTAAGAGCCATTTTGGTTCAAGATCAAGCAGGCTACAAAAACAAAGTCCACAAAGTGCTCCAACTCTCAAACATCAGATTAGACTCTGAGATTACCGATATATTTGGTAAAAGTGGACGTATAATTATTGAGGCGATAGCTACAGGTGAGAGTTTAGATAAAGCGCTGGAGCGTTGTCCTAAGAGTGTGCAGAAAAATGCCCAGTCTATAAAGGCTAGTATTATGGGTAAGTTGAGTCAGGCGGATTTGTTTGCACTAAAGTTGTGTATGGGGATGGTGGATGAGTTTGATGTCAAGGTTGCTGAGGTGGATTCTCAGATTGTAAAGTATGTGGATGATGAGGTGATTGGGTTGTTGTGTAGTGTGCCTGGGGTGGGGTTTGTTTCTGCTGCTGTGGTGGTTGCGGAGTTGGGGGATGTTTCCCGTTTTGCTGATGAGAAGGCGGTGTGTAGTTTTTGTGGAATTACCCCCTCGATTCGTCAGAGTGGGAAGAGGCGTTGGAATGGGCCGATCACTAAGTTTGGTTCGAAGTGGCTTAGGCGGAATTTGATTCAGTGTGCTTTGGCGGCGATTAAGGTTCGCGGGGATTCGAAGTTTAAGGCGTTTTATTTGCAGGTGAGGGCGCGTCGGGGTCATGGGGTTGCTATTGTGGCTTTGGCTAGAAAGATGTTGGGGGTTATGTATCATTTGTTGGTTAAGAAGGTGGCGTTTTTTGAGGAGGGGCTGGCGCCTAAGCGGAAGTGGAAGGCTATTTTGGAGCGGGATTTGTCGGTTGGGTTTGAGGAGGCTATGAGTTTATTGGTTAATGCGGGGTATGTGAATGGTTCGTAGTTAACTGAATACTTTCATGAGAATCTAAGGTTATGAGCCACTTGATAATGAATCAAGGCAAGGTGACAAACGAGTTACCTAAGTTACGTTATTGTTTCATGTCCGAGAACATTGGATTGCCTAAGGAACGCGAGTTCTACGGCAACGGAGTTTCAATACTACCCAAAGTGACCCCTGTAATGGAGGTTGCACAGGCGGACTGTAATGTGTGCCGCTGACTCGTAGGAGTAGGGGAAGTGAAACAGGTAGCCAAGATACTAGAATTTGGAGGAACGCGAGATGCGAAGTACCGAAAAAATCCTAAGTATCATTAGTGAACGAGGAAAAAAACAAAAACCACTGAACCGAATCTATCGAATGCTCTACAATCCCAACTTGTACTTAGTAGCCTACAAAAATATTTACGCCAACAAAGGAGCAATGACAACAGGTACTACTACAGAAACAGCCGACGACATGTCTCAAAAAAAGATAATGTCCATAATTGCTAAACTGCGAACTGAAACCTATCGATGGACTCCTGCAAGAAGAACCTACATAAAGAAGCAAAATGGCAAACAACGACCCTTAGGTTTACCGACATGGTCAGATAAACTATTGCAAGAAGTGATACGCCTGATACTTGATGCTTACTACGACCCGCAATTCAGCAACTATTCACACGGATTTAGGCAAAACAAAGGATGTAAAACTGCGCTCCAAGCCATTGCACACAAGAAAACAAGCGAATGGAGAAGCATTAGATGGTTCATTGAAGGAGATATAACCGATTGCTTTGGAAGCATTGACCACGAAATACTAAAGAACATATTAAGAGAAAAAATAGATGACAAACGATTTCTAAGACTGATAGAGAATCTGCTAAAAAGCGGTGTTATGGAAGACTGGAAATATAACCAAACTTTAAGTGGTTGCCCACAAGGCGGCGCGCGTCCGTAAAAGGCGCATTTGACATCGTCGGAAGCGATACTGGATTGATGAGATATCCAGTTGGCCATCCTTCTTACCCAACGGCTGAAAAGTTTAGGGGAACAGAGCACGAAGGAAAAGCGCATGTGTCTGAAATCAGTGTATGGACACAGGGTGCAAGGCCAATGTGTGGCATGGTTAAAGCTGTATTGCTTGAACTCCAAGCTCTTGGCTCTAATGCGGGAGGTACACGGGACCACACGGTCAAAGACTGATTGAAGCGTGTACAAAGAACCTCTACAGACACTTATGCTGCCGGTGTTTGTACTCATTGAGGTTCTTTCGGCGTGCAAGAAGCATGTTAAAGAGCTAATGGAAACCTAAACCACACCAAAAAAGTGTCAATGCGTTAAACGGAGACTACCCAAACTGAAACGCCAAAAAATGGGCTATGTGGAAATCCAAAATATAAAGGAGATAAAGCTCAAAGTGCAAGCTAAGAGTGATGACACTAAAAATTCAGTGGGTAGCGGAGTCGTTATAGTAGTTTGGGGTTGGGAAAGCCAACCACGTGGCGAAGAACGACAGGTTGTTCTATTGATGGCTCAGGAGCGGTATGCGTAATGCAAAGTGCCAAAACTGTGCTATCAATGCTAAAGCAGAAATCAGAACATGATGAAACCTATGTATTTGAACGGCTATACCGGAATCTCTTTAACGAGGATTTTTTTCTCCGGGCATATCAAAAACTCTACTCCAAAGAAGGCAACATGACTCCCGGTGTAGATGATGAAACTATTGATGGGTTTAGTAAGCATCAGATTGCAGAGCTTGTTGAACTCTTAAAATGGGAACGTTATCAACCTAAACCGGCTAAACGAGTCTATATTCCCAAAAAGAATGGTAAAATGCGCCCTTTAGGTATTCCATCCTTTACTGATAAATTGGTGCAAGAGGTAGTGCGGGAGATTTTGGAGGCTATTTATGAACCCATTTTTTGTGATTGTTCACATGGGTATAGGCCTAACCGTAGCTGTCACACTGCTCTTGACCAAATAAAAAGGAAAGGTAAAGGTACTAATTGGATGATTGAGGGGGATGTAACACGTTGTTTTGAGAGCATAGACCATGACATTTTGATGAAAGTGTTGTCTTTGAAGATTTGTGATGGACGTTTTTTGGAGCTGATAAGACGGTTTCTAAAAGCGGGCTATTTTGAATTTAAGCAAGTTCATAACTCTCTTTCGGGCACGCCTCAAGGTAATGTGCTTAGTCCGATTTTGGCTAATATTTTCCTGCACGAGTTTGATAAATACATGGAGAATCTCGCAGAAGGGTACAATAAGGGAACCCGTAAGCGTGATAATCCGCCCTATAGAGTGCTCTACAGTAGAAGATATAGTGCAAAAAAGCAGGGGCACATCAAAGAGGCTAAGGAGCTTTTAAAACAGATGCGAACCATGCATGCGGTTGACCCGATGGATGAGAATTTTCTTCGGATCAACTTTGTCAGGTTTGCAGATGACTTTTTGGTAAGTGTAGTTGGGAGTAAGGGTTTGGCTTGTGAAATTAAGGATAAGATGGCTTGTTTTTTGAAGCAAACGCTTGGTTTGGAATTAAATCATGAAAAGACATTCATTACCAATCTGGCTAATGAGCGTGTTCGGTTTGCAGGCTATGAGATATCTAAAGTTCGATGCGATACCAAACTGACCAAGAATGTTTACGGACACAAGAGGCGGTCGGTTAATGGGCATATTGAGTTTTTGGTTCCAGGTCAAGTTATCAGAGACAAATTAAAACCCTTCAAGAAGGGTAGAGCATCATATCCGTTCAAGGTAAGGAGTCAGTATCCAGTTTTGGATATTATTAGTATGTACAATGCGGAAATTCGTGGATTGTATAACTATTATTGTCTTGCTGCGGATGTGAATAAGAAATTAGAGGCGTTCAAGTATTTTCACTATGGCAGTATGTTAAAGACTATAGCGGGCAAAGAAAAATCATCTGTTGAAGCAGTTATTGCAAAGTATGGCATTGTTGTTCCACGAAAAGTTGAAGCGGGAACTATGCGGATTGTTGGTGTACAATATGATACCAAGGAAGGCAGAAGAACTATGACTTATTTTAATGAAAGTTTAGTGCGTATAGACCGTCCGTCTGTTGAAGTGGTTGACCTTTATGGGCGGTCGTTTGGTGGTGGTCAGTTGCTTAAGCGGTTCAATGCAGGTATTTGTGAGTTGTGTGGTTCTACTGAGGATGTAGTGGTTCATCATGTTCGTAAGCTCAAAGAGGTTAAGCAGAAGTACCGTAAGCATGGCAAAAATATGCCTGGTTGGGTGTGGGTTATGGCGAAAATCAATAGAAAAACCTTGGTTGTATGCCATAGTTGTCATGTGGATATTCATAATGGGAACTGTCAGAACCGGCTTTAGTTAAGAATGGCGGGAGAGCCGATATACCGGGAAACTGGTCTGTACGGTTCGCGAAGGAGGGGCACAGAAACCTACCATAGAAATATGGCAAGGCGCTGGGTCACCTACCTTACGTGTTAAGTCCATTGCTATCTAATATATACATGGACAAGCTTGACCACACGGTAAACGCATGAAAAAATTTTGGAATATGTATAATCTCCCAAAAGGTTACTTTAGCAAGTAGTTTTGTGCTTGCGATAGTTCAAAGTTATCTGTTAC
>WQSY01000062.1 GCA_009787585.1 Candidatus Bathycorpusculum sp.
CCAACTGCAATACACTGCACATATCACACATTTTTTTACCGTACACTACATGTTGCGGTTAGATTAATTGAAACCTGAGTTTTTAGACAGTCTCCCCACCAACTCTTACTAATAAAACAAAACAAACGACGCTCAACCTTATACCACTTAGACGTCCCAGACGGAAAATACAACACCCTAACAGACAACCCCACCTCACAAACAAACTTTGAAAACTCAAACTCCCACAACCAACTACAATAACCATTACCCCCACCACAATCACACGTCAAAACAATCTCCTCAGCCCCAACATACTCAAAACTCCCTTCCACATACCACCACCCCCACAAAGACTCAACAACAAAAACAGCCATCTCACAACTCAAACCCACATTAACAAACCCACGATTCTTAAAAACATCATACACCCCATAAGACGTAGCCTTACCCAACGCTTCAACTAGAAAATCATGATCCAACGTCTCCACAGGCATACCATGCGACTGATAGGTTTAACCGTTATTTTTAAAATTCCCAATATTTTCCTTCTTTTTAGCATCAATAGAGAGCACAGGATTTCCCTTTGCTACTGCTTTTAGGGTTTAGTGTTTAAGTATTCAAATTGTGCATCACGGTCAGGATGAGAAGGCCCCACGGTTAGGGTTTTTTTGTTTGCTTGTAGTCCATAGCCTAATTGTTTTAGCATTTTGCCGACTATGCGGTAGCTGACTTTGTAGCCTTGTTGGTTTAGGTTTTTTTGGAGTTTGCGTAGGCTTTTGTTTGTCCATAGGTTGGTGCGTATGGGGTCGTCTTTGGTGTGGGGTTCTACTAGGTTTTTGAGGGCGTTAAGTATTGTTGGTTGGTTGTTGCAGATGGTTTTTCTGCCGGCTCCTTTTTTGCGGCTTTTGCCTAGTTGGGGTGGGGTGTGGTTTGGGTTGTTTTGTTCTTTTATGCCTGCGCTTATGGTTGGGGGTGTGATGCCTGAGATGCGGCTGACTAGGCTTATGCCTCCGGGGCCTATTGTTTTTGCTTCGGTTGCTAGGTAGTGTCTTTTTTGGTATTCGTTTAGGGTTGGTAGTGTTGTTTGTATGCGGGTTTGTAGTGCAAGTTTGTCTTTTCTGTTCATATTTTGTATATGTCATGAACTTGTATTTAAATCATAAAAGTTATTTAGTAACTGTTCCTAATATTTTTATGTTTTTAGTTTTTTATCGATTTAATTTTCTGTCTACGCTAATTTTAGCGTATACGCGAGGCAAGTTAAAAAAAATTGTGATTTAAAAAGTTTTCACGAGACTAAATTAAAGTCTACAGCAACTTGACACAAGAAACATGACTAACATCAATATTAATGCTACGCTAATTTAACGCGGAATTCAGGGTTTAACAAAAAAAGAAAGGATGATATTTATTTGCATCTTTTTTTAGCCATTAATCCAATTGCTACTACTGCTATTACTGCTACGATAACTGTCGCCATTACAGCCATTAAAGTATAGTTAGATGATGTTTGTTCAGAGTCAGTGGGGTTATAGTTGTCAGGATAAACGGTTCCACCAGTTGCCATGTTGCTGTATGAGATGACTTCACCAGTATTAGCCCAAATGAACGCGGTAATACCCAATACGCCCCCGGGAGACATTTCATCTAAAAACATTCTGACATCCCAATAAGGTCTAAGTTCATAAGCACCGCTATAAGTGACTAACGTCGCTACAACAGCATCTCTGCTTACTTTAAAATCTTTTACTACTGAACCATCAGGCATTTCATAAGAGTAAAACTGCAGTTTCTCCAAAGCTATCTCAATAGCCTGCTCCTCTGAAATATTCACCGAAGTATCCCCGATTATAAAAACTTCACGACTATCGCCCATTGTAACGAAATTTCTTTCTTTATCAAAGGTAACGTCGAACAAGTTATAATCTGCACCGTTGATTACCTGTGTCCATAATAAGGATATTTGACGTGTTTCTCCAACGGCTATATTTGTTACAGTGAGTTTCATGTTTTCCATAGTCATGGTGGAATTTTTTGTTAAGTCAACATTGCCTATCATAGTTATTAGACGGTTTGAATCAATTTTGGTGTAGGTTTGGTATTTTTCAAGAAAAACTTTTACAGCATCAAGCGGGCTACTGTACTGCTTTGTAGTGAAAACTTTTCCATCCAATATCGAAACACTGCATGAGGTTATTACGCCTTTTTCAACACTAAAGAGGATGCCTAAGTTACTCTGTTCTGATGTGAGCTCGTATTTCATGTAGGTTATTTTTCTGTCAAGTATGTCACTTGTGAAATTGCTCGTGAGTTCAATGTTGTATTTTGCTATATCTACTGACAATACCTTTTCCATAAAGTCGGTATATTTATCAGCAGGTTGGTCTGTAGCTGTAGCCGGCAAGACTCCTGCTACTAAAGATGTTGCAATTAGCATAACGAGCAAAGGTGTAAAAATTTTTATCAAATATTTTTTCATTTATATTCCTCCTAAGCAGGTAGTTTCAGGTTCCAATTTCCATATACAATTAGCCACTGATTTAGATCATTGTTACTAGTGAATGGAGTATTATTGCCATAAACTGTCCTAGACATTGTATCCAGTGAGTCTTTAGTTGTTAAATTTTGGCTCATGTTATTCCAGAACTGCTTAGCAACGTCAGAGTAAGTGAAACTGGAATTAGGTTTCCATTCGTACTGAGGTGATCCAACTTTCATTGATGTACCGTTTGGTAGCACATAATTCGCTCTATCAACCCAGCCTAAATAAACTTGATGCCCAGTAGTATCCCATTTTTGTAGATAGTTGTTGTGTGTAAAGGCGTAGGGCATTCCAACAGCCCCTATCGGGTCCGTGTTAGGTGCGCCATTGTTATTGTAGTACATTGCTGTTTGGCAGTGCCATATAAATGTAAATCTATTCTTGTCATACGATGTTTTAGATCCAATGTTATGATCATAGAAGCCATTAGCAACATTGTCAAGAAGTGATATATGAGATCCGCTCATCCCGCGGTGTCCTTTTGAATAGAACACTACATTGTCATAATTATTTGTCAGGTAACTAGTGACAGTTTGATAATTGTTAAGTGTGCAGGTAGCGCCGTAAGCACTAAAATAACTATTTGGGTATTTGCTTGCTAGTCTAGTTGTTATGTATTGGGCAGTGCTTAAAGACAACTGCTCTTCATTGAGAGTGTCAAATCCATTAGGTGGATAATACGATTTATTTGGTAAAAAGTTGACCGCGCCAGTAGTAGCTGAAGCTAAATTTCCAAACGCCAGAGACACACTTGAGAGTGATAGTATACACATTAACAAGAGACTTACAAGAGTTTTTTGTTTATTCATAATCTTTTTATCAGTCCTCCATGCATATATTATATTTAGAAATAATATTTAAATATTGGCTATCTTACCACTACAACGAACAGTGTTACTTAATGCAATATTATGTGAGCTGGTTAAGATGTTTTTGGTAGATATTAATTAAGAAAAGCAAGGTTACGCTACGGGTTCACGGGTAAAATAAGCTGTAATGGATGTAATTTGACGTAGCGTTCGTTGTAGTGTTACAGGGAGAACGACAAATTAAAATATATGGATATTTTAAGCATAATGATGAAGTTAGGAAATATAACACTACAACGAACAGTGTTACTTAATGCAATATTATGTGAGCTGGTTAAGATGTTTTTGATAGATATTAATTAAGAAAAGCAAGGTTACACTATGGTTTTACGGGTAAAACAAGTTGTAATGGATGCAATTTGACGTAGCGTTCGTTGTAGTGATAAACAGTCAAAGTTTATAAATCTAAGTTGAGTAATTACCCTAAATTCCCGTAAGTTAACCTCCATATGAGCAAAGAAAAAATCTCCAAAAACACAACAAAGAACCATAAAAAAGACCCAACACAACATTCAAACAACAAACAAATTCGGGTCATGTATCAAAATAGTTTGCACCCAAATTCTAACACGTTTATAAGCAAACCAAAAACAATCTTATGCATATCCAACGATTTAGAACAACAAATCGCCCTACGAGCCAAACACTTAAGCCTAGCACGAAAAGTCAAATACTTACACTCAATTCTCCAAGTATTACGTTTCCCCGTAACCTGATTTCTCGCTGTTTTTGTAGTATACACATATACGCATCTGTTTTAACGCATTTGCACAAATAATAACTCAGTTATGACGTATTTCATGTTGAATGTTATTGTTTGCCACTCACATTGTTGTTGTAGACTATAATTATAGTATACGTCATGGGCAAAAATTATCGATGCGACAAACGCGTAAAAACAAGAGTTAATACATAAAAAAACACGATGATGAAACAAAATAAATACTATATAACAAAATATGGTGAACAAAAATCAGCCTTGTATACTATAATTTTGATGAGAATTCAGGTTAGAAGATGCTCCTTTAGTGATTTTGTGCCTTTTCCTATGCGAGCTCGAAGCTCTGGCCTTCTGATTCGCTAGGGGAGCACACACCATTTTGAGTGACGAGGTCATGTTGTCTCAAAAAAACTTTGGTGTTTCTTCCAACCATCCATAGTTAAAAGTAATAGGGCAAAAAGACTTTTTCCATTGCACTTCAATGAAAACTCGTTTTATAAAATTTGTTTGCTTGCAGGCCATAGCCAATTTTAGAAGTTACATGCCAAAACTAATATCAAACGAAAAAAGAGCCGCAATCGTCAAACACATGTAAACCGGCGAAAGTAAACAAGACACATCAAAATGGTCCCTTGTATGCATACGAACAGTAACCCGCGTCTAAACAAATGTCAAAAAGCAGGAAATCATAAACCCAAGCCACTTAACTTCGGCAGAAAATCAAAAATACAAAACCAAACTATGGAGGACATACTGGCAGAAATCAAGCAACAACCAAGCATAACCCTAAAAGAACTATAAAAGAATTCGACTTAAAATATTTCTATTTTAAAACAGATCACTACAAAAAAGGTTACGAATTTTCGCTTATTTTATTTTTAGGAGTCTAAGCGAGTTTATCATAACAATTAAGGCGTTGCTTTCGTGAATTATAGAGGCCATTAGAGGTGTTATTAGTCCTTGGCTGGATAAGGCTATACCTATGATGTTTACGGCTATGGCAAAGGCTATGTTTTGTTTAATTATAGACATTGTTGCTTTGCCAATTTTTAGCAGTTGGGGTAGTTTTGTTAAGTCATCGGCTACGAGGACGGCGCCTGCAGTTTCTATAGCTATGTCAGTTCCAGATAAGCCCATGGCTATACCTACATCTGCATGGGCAAGTGCAGGGGCATCGTTAACTCCGTCGCCTACCATGGCAACGGTTAATCCTTGATTTTTAAGGTTGCTGATTTTGTTTACTTTATCAGCAGGTAGCAACTCGGATAGGACCTCATCTATTTCGCAGGTAGTTGCAATGTTGTCTGAAACGGTTTTGTTGTCACCTGTCAACATTATAATTTGTTTTACACCGTTTGCTCTAATTTGTGCTATTATGTTTTTTGCGTTTTCACGGGGTTGATCAGATAAGCTTATTGCGCCTATCACGGTTTGTTGTTTTGCAACAAGAATAACTGTGCACTTAGCCTGTTGTGTTATGTAATTTTGAACTGGGCAGGTTAGTATATCAATAGCGTATTTTTGCATTAAACGTGTGTTGCCAACAATTATAGTTGTTTCGTCTTTGTTTATGCTCACGCCTAAGCCTGGGTGGTGTTCAAAATTGTTTGGGTGTGATATGTTTAATCCTTTTTTGGTGGCGTTTTCTGTTATAGCTTTTGCAAAGGGGTGTTCGGAGCATTTTTCGCTTTCAGCGGCATATTGTAAAATTTGGTCAGAGCTATATTTTGGGGTAAAGCTTTGTATGTCTGTAATTTCTAATTTGCCCTTAGTAATTGTTCCTGTTTTATCTAAAACTAGCGTGTTTACTTTGGATGTTTTTTCCAAGGTTTCTCCGTTTCGTACAAGTATGCCCTGTTTTGCCGCGTTTCCAATGCTTGCCACAATGGCGGCGGGTGTAGAGAGTATTAACGCGCAGGGGCAGGCTATGACAAAGACGGCGGCCATACGCATTATGTCTTGTGTTAATGCGAAAACTGTTAAGCCAATTACGAGTATGGCGGGTGTAAAGTATTTTGCGTATTTGTCAGCGGTTCGTTCTATGGGGGCTTTTTTTTCTTTAGCGTCTTTTACTAGAGTGATTATTTTGCCGTATGTGCTTTTTTCGCCTATGGCTGTTGCTGTAATGTATAGGGCGCCTTGTTGAATGGTAGTTCCGCTGTAAACTGTGTTGCCTTCGCTTTTTTCAGCAGGCACAGATTCGCCTGTTATTAAAGCTTGGTTAATGTATGCATGTCCTTTTTGGATTATTCCATCTATGGGAATTTTTGCACCAGGTTTTACTAGGACTGTTTCGCCGATTTGGACTTCTTTAGGGTTTATTTGGAGTTCTTTGCCTTCTCGTATAACTATGGCTGTTTGAGGTTGTTCTTCTACTAGTTTTTGTATAGCATTTGTGCTTTTTTGTTGGGCGTAATTTTCAAGCATTTCTCCGCCTATTAGCATAAGAGCAACTATGGTGGCAGACAAGTATTCTTGGCTAATTATAGAGGCGATTATAGCTATGGTTGCTAGTAGGTCCATGCTAAAGATGCGTTCGGTTAGGTTTTTAATTGCGCCATAACCTATGGTTAATAGGGCTATTGTAGCGGAGGTGATTTGGAGGGTAAATGTTATTGTTGAGGGTAATAGGTTAAGGGTTGTTGTTAGCCAGCCTGTTAAGCCTATTATGGTGAAGAGGAGGAGGATTAACTGTTTTGGGGTCATGTTTTTTCGTCTGTGTTAGATGATTTTTGATAGGGTTTCTTTTAGTTTTTCAAAGTTTGGTTCAGTTTTTCCTGAGGTGGCAGCTTCTTTTAGGCAGGATTCAATATGGTCTTCTATGATTATTTGGGATACTTTGTTTAGTGCTGCGCGTATTGCGGTTATTTGTAGGAGTATTTCAGGGCAGGTTTTGTCTGTTTCAACCATGTTTTTGACGCCGTGAACATGTCCTTCGATGCGGGCTAGGCGGTCAGATATTTCTTTTCGTTGTTTGTGAACATGCATGTATATCCCCTGTAGGGGGAGGGGATGCAAGCATTTAAACATAACCATTACCATATAACATTAGTACATGCAGGAAAGTAAACGTAACGTAGAAAAGGCACTTTGCAAAGCTATATACAGCCGTGTTTACTAAACATAGTAGCACACGTGGCCAAATCATGGACTTTAACGTAGCTCAAAGAGTTAAAAACATTTCACAAACAGCAAAACTAGCCTGCCTCATTTTTATAGTTGCAAAAATTTTGGTTTTCACTGTAGGTTACATTGCAATATACAAAAACACAGGAGCATTTCCAGCCTCTATAACAGACGTATTTAACCATTGGGACGCACCCCATTATGTTGACATAGCTAAAAACTGGTACGAAAGCAACCCAACTCTTGACGCATACAATTTTATAGTGTTCTTCCCACTATACCCCATACTAATACGCCTATGCACTATAGGCTTAAACTATATCAATTACTCAGCTCTAATAGTCTCAAACATATGCAGTACAATAGTATGCCTATACATATACAAACTAGCAAAACACGAATTCAACAAAAACGTAGCCATAAAAGCAGTACTATTTCTAAGTATTTTCCCCACAGCCTACTTTTTCTCAGCCCCATACACTGAAAGCCTCTTCTTTGCCTTAACCATAGCCAGCTTTTACTATGCACGACAAAGCAAATGGAAACTAGCCGGCACACTTGGCCTATTTGCGTCTCTAACACGACTAGCAGGACTTTTACTATTACCTGTACTACTAGTAGAGTATTATCATCAAAAAGAATGGAAACCAAAAAAAACCGATCTAAACATAGCATGGATATTTCTCGCATTAGCAGGTTTTCTTACATATCTAGTTATTGATAATCAAGTCACAGGTGACCCCTTCACTTTTATGAGCATAGAGGCCACACATTGGTTTAACAGACTTGACCCCATAGCAGGGTTAACAAATGCTTACAACTGCATAACTAGCTATAGCTACCCCGACATTATCACCTGTGGAATTGCACCAATAGCTTTTGCCGTTTTTGGATTACTTATGATAAGCCTTATCATTTGGAAACGAGCACCACCGTCATACATTACATACATGTTTCTATCTTGGGCTCTTGCAGTTTCAACATCATGGTGGATAAGCGTCCCACGCTACATAATGGCCATGTTCCCAATGTTCATTCTCCTAGGAGCATTAACTAACAATAAAAAAGTAGCCACAATAACCATCATAATCATATCAGGAGCATTACTATGCTACTTTACAGCAATATTTGCAATAGGCTGGTGGGCCTTCTAACTAAAAGGTAAATTACAATTTAATTTTTTTTCTTACGTGTCACCTCAGTTAATAACAGACAAAAAATTTTGACACAAAATACAACCAACAAAAAAGACCATTAGCATACCCATTTATTTTACAAATACTCTCATATTCTTTGCCATAGGTCCCAGACATTTTGCAGTAATTACCCTGCGGCTTTAGAATGTAGTAAAATATTGGTTAAAAGAAAGTGGTGGGGCAGATCGGATTTGAACCGACGACCAATGGGTATCTACAGCTCCAGAACTTCGTCACTCTTCCAAAGGAAGTCAGCATACCCATTCTGGTTACTTCTGGAGCCCATCGTAATACCGGGCTATACTACTACCCCAACCAACCCTTGTCTACATAACAAACAAATATTTAAGCACTCTTTTTTATCCACTAAACCAATAAGAATCAATCATGCAAGAAATAAACCTGTTACAAACAACCGGTCAGTTCAACCAGAAAAATTAGCGATAAATAAGCGTTAATATTTTTTGCCTTGAGTGATTTTTTCAAGTATGTCTTTTACGTCGGAGTCATTGTCAGCTAAAATGTTTACCCATAGTTCAAATTCGGATTTAGAGATTTCTTTTTGTAAATGACCGTCTTGGTTAGCAGAAAAATATTTGGCAGACCCCACAGGTGAAGTTAGTAGTTTAACGTAGAAAATTCGGTCGTCGAGCACTATTTTTGAAGAGCAACCCTCGCTTTCAGCTGAAACATAATCAAGCATATACGTCATAATACATCAGGACAGGTTGACAGTCAAATTTACTTAAACTTTGCTCCAAGCAAACAAATAATTAGACAATTTACAAAACAGCAACGACTCAATAACAGCAAAGCACATACGTGACTTTGAAAGTTCAAGCTAAAAGTAGCATTTGCTCTTACAAAAAAGTTAGTTTGTAAAAGATAATTCTACATTATTTTTTTATTTCAGATGTTTCAATGGGTTGTGTGATGTTAGTTTTTTTGTGTTTAATTGCGAGGTATCCTGAGGTGATAAGGATCATTATTACAAGAATTGTTATAGCTACCTTGGATATTGGGAATGTGGCTATTGTGAAGGTGATCTCGTCTGATGTACCCAAGTTGCCAAGCTCATCGGTGGCGTATACGGTTATTACGTGGTCGCCGTCGGGTAGGGCAGGTATGGTGATGTTGCCGGTGATGGGTACATTATTTTGTCCGTTTAGGCTGTAGGATATTTGTGTTACAGGTTTGTCAATTATGAAGGTTAAGGCTATGTCTGCTGTGCTGTATGCTTGGTGGAGAGGATTTATTATAGTAATTATTGGAACAGTGTTGTCAATTGTGAAATAGATTGTTTTTGAAACGCCAATGTTGCCCAGAGCGTCTTTGGCAAAAAGTACTATAGAGTGGGAACCGTCAGGTATATTTTCTACAATAGAGGAGGTTTTTGTTAAGGTTACATTTAGGTTATTATCTAAAGAGTAGCCAACCCAAGAAACGGCTTTGTTAACTTGATAGTCTATCTGTATAGTTTTATATGTTTTATTTTGTTGGGGACTAGTTATATCTATTACGGGAGGAACTTTACCATATCCTATGGGTTTTAATTCTTCATGAAGGTTTAAACATTTTACTCCGTCAAGACCCCCCGTCGCGTAAATGATATCGTTTACGATAGTTAAGCCCAGATAGGCTCTTTGGGCAGACATTTTGGGGCCGTCAGTCCAGTAATCGTTTGCTACATCGTAAATTTGTGTTTTATCAGTAAAAGTTTCAACAGAAAAACCGCCAACACAATAGATTTTTATGGGCGCCATAACGCCGGATGTTACAACTGCTGCGCCGTAACTAGAGGAGAAAAGCAGAGGTTGTCCATTTGACCATTTATCAGTTTCAGTGTCATAGATTTGTAAATTACTAGTAGAGGTGTCAACGCCAGAGAGAGATTGCCTTGAGCCTCCAATAACATAAATTTTTGTGCCTACAACAACAGAGGCGTAACCTTGAAGAGAAATAGGCATAGAAGCACATGTGGACCAAGTGTTAGTTTTAATATCATAAACTTGATTATCATTTGTTTGAGTATAATAAGGTGAATTATTAGAGAGTGCTTTACCGCCGATGAAGTAAATTTTATCGCCAACAACATTGGCAGTTAAATCTGCTCGGGACATAGGCATAGAAGATAAAGTAGACCATGTATCACCGATAGTGTCATAAACTTCTACTTTACCTGTAAAACTCTCACCTATTGAACCCCCAATGGCATAAATTTTATTCTCATATACCGCAGTGGCAAACCCTGTTCTAGCAGTTGGCATAGAGGCTCTAGTAGACCAACGACCGGTTGTAGTATCATACATTTCATTTACATCAAGAACATTACTGCTATTTGAACCGCCTATAGCATAAATTTTGCCCGATACCACAGCGGAGCATAGTCCACCGCGACTTGTAGGCATATTTGACAAGTTTGTCCACATAATTACTTCTTCATCTACCGCCGCATAAACGTCAAAAACCGGCAGAGCTAATAAAGTTGTAGAAATTGCAAGTATTAACATTAAAGCGTAAATTTGTTTACTCGTGATTAACCCTCGTTTACCTATTGATAACAGTGTTCTTATTAGTTAAGGATTTTAAAATAAGTAAGCGTTATTGAAATATAAATGTTTTAACGGTAAAACATAAAAAACAGATTCTTTAACACAAAAATCACGCTTAGCTGAACGTGCTAGTTTGACTGCTGACCAAATTACAGTTTTTACAAGTTTAAAAAGAAAAACGCCCTAAACATCTCCAATCTTACATAGACCATACTTTATACAATAACAAGCACATATCAAATGACTTTTAGTATCCATAACGTGTAAGAGCCAACTTGTGTATCTACTGCATTACTTTTAATGCCAAAAGTTATGTTATTTAGTGCTTAACTTGACCCACAGAATTGTGATGGTAGATGGATTGTTAAAGGGAAAAGTTTTATGAATTTTAAAAATGCAAAGTTACAGAGATATAAAACATAAATATCTGCCGTGTAATCTGTTGAGCGGTGAGTCTATGTCAGAACAAGAACAAAGAACAACCGAAGTACTGGAGCGGACAACACAAATTAAAATCA
>WQSY01000063.1 GCA_009787585.1 Candidatus Bathycorpusculum sp.
GATTAAAAACACCATCACCATTAACATCAGCATTTGCCATAATAAATACAGCCCCAACAGATAACGTACCTGAAAAATACTGATTCAACACAGTCTGATCACAACGATTTACAACCCCATCACCGTTTACATCACCATACACAACAGGCTTCAAAGGATCAACATCAAGAGTTTCTAACCATTTACTCCACATTGAAGCATCACCTGCTGTGCCATAAAACCAATCAGAAACCTCATACAGATAGTCATTAACATAGTGCCAAACTACCTCATCACCATCTGCTAAAGGCCAATTCGTCAAACCCAAACCCACATGCACACCATTAACAGTATACATCCAACCCGAACGAAAACCATTAGACATCTCAGACAACGCATAACCGCCCAAAGAATCAGGAGCAGTTATAGTACGCACGTAATCACCAGCCGCACCAACAGACACCAAACCAGCATCAGCAAGCGCCAACACAAACAAATCATACACCGTATCACCCTCAGACATCATATAGGTTTTAGTAGCAATCCATGTTTGATACTCCGCACCTTTATAGTCAACACCCTCATCACGGTAAAAGTCAACATCACCCTCAGAAAGTGTCGAGCCGATAAGACGAAAAGAAACCGTGATGGATTCGCCGTCCAAATTATCACGTTCCCACTTCGCCGTCAAACTAACCATCGCAGGCATATCTGGAGAATAGACATTATATTGTACATTGTTGTTGTCGTACCAACCAAGAAAAATATATCGATCACGCATCGGCACCGGAAATTCAGTGTTTGGGTTTGTGGAGAGATAGACTTTTTCATCGATTACTTTGCCGTTAACAACACCGCCCGCTGCATCAAATCGGATCACGCTGTAAGCTACGCCGTCATCGCCACCATCAGTAAGAGTAACATAATAGATTCTTGGAGCTTTATCGCCGTCCTGAACAATCACACGTATTATCCCATGGTCAGGAATCTTGGCAAACGACACCGAACCACCGGGTTCATTATTAAGACGTACACTGTTAACATACACATTCGCACCTGGAGCATCCACTTCAACACTAAACGCACCGTTCACAACCGCATTATACTGATACAGGCCTTCGGATAAGGCAATATCTACACCGCCGATGGTTATACTAAGAGGGGCTGTACTAAGACCTACGTCTTCTGTTGAGGGTTTAGCAACACGCAGCATATTGATTTCTGTGGATTTCTCGCCAATCGCACCGTTATCAATGTTTGTAGCTGTAACAACTTTAACATAATGCACACCATTAGGGAATGTTACTGGGTAGCCATTTGCATCTACAGCCCACGCCAAAGACATACCATCAGAAGTCTGCAACCGACCAAGACTGTCAGGACCTTGATAGGGGTTACCCGCAGTATTATCACCCGCAAGCCACACACCATCAATTACCGTACCCCGTAGACCGACATCAGCATAACCAAAATGCGGAAACTCTGGTAACGTGTTACCATACTCATTATTACCCGCCTGTGCCAAAAGCAAAATCCCACTCAAAGTAATAGAAGCACCAGCACCAAACTCGCCATCCCCAAAAGCATGCAAAGGATAATACTCAGGCGTTGGAAACACAAAATAAGGCGACGCAACACTGTTACCTAAACTATCCGTCCACCTGCTCAACCCATTACCATATGGCTCATACGTAATAGAGTAATCCCAAAGAGCCGAATTATCATAATGCAAAGCACCCGCAAGAGCAAACCAATTATTACCATCCTCAGAAACCCAAACCTGACCCGGCTCCGCAAACCCAGCATCACCAGTCACAGAATTACCAAAGATGATAAAATCTACCCCATACGGATTCCTTGGATCATCAAAGATAGCATCCTCAAAATAATAAACGATGTAGCCGCCAAAATTACCCAAAGAAGCAGGCGCACTATAACTGTCAACACCTGTTTCAGTATTGCTATTACCTATAAGCGTAGCAACACCACGCAGTCCGTAAGACGCAAGCCCATGACCATTAGTATACTGAGAACCTATTGCTATATAATCAAGAACACTATCAGGACCATCGGGATAATTCATAGAATAACACACAACACGGTATGTTCCGCCCGCACCAAGACTTAACGACACAGGAACAATCGTAGTTAACGCACCTTTAAGTGATACTTCAAGCACTGCACTGTACTGTTTGTCTGCACCAAGCTGCTCAGCCACACCATTAAACACTATAAGATCTGTATCCTCAGAGAACGTAAAAACCACATCCACCGACTCTACGCCATAAGGAACCACAAGTGCCACATCTCTTTTGTTAAAAAGATCAGACTTTAAAGGCGACCACTGACCAAACTCCTCCTCCGCATTTACCATCTTTACACTACGCATATCGACAGCTACACTAATTGTTACGGTGTATGCATTAGAAATGTATCGGCCATCATTTGCATAAAACTCTAATGTATAGATTGTTGCCTCTCGTGGTGAGAAGGTATATTCTTTTGGGATGGGTTCAGGATTTGGAAAACTGGGCATATTGACTGTATATTCAAGCTCGGCGTTTATCGGGCTTTTAAATATACTTGACAAATCAACAGTATAGCTCTCGCCTAAATACATATTTACAGTGGCAGATGGGCTGCTTGGATTTTTCAAGACAGGCGCTACGCCGTCAGGTTCACACCAAATGTTATAATAACTCTTAACACCTGCGCTGTCCTCTACTTCAAGCCGATATTTTGACAAACCACGCGCATCAGAAGAAAGTACACATTCAACAGCACTAAAGACTTGAATCTCATAATCCAACGACAACCCAGTGAAATAATGTGGGTTATTGGGATTTGTTGTTAACGTATAGTCTCCAGAATAGCTGTCATCAATTTTGACACATACATCATACTCGTTTGTGCTACCTATTTGACTGATAGATTTGTCAATCAGCTGACCATTCACATCCATGGCAATAAAAGGTGATTTGTCAACCGGTTCAGCAAAAACAAAAACAACATCAAAGGTTTCTGGTGCATTATCAAAGTTAAACGCTATGTACGCACACGTACCATCTTGGACAAAGGTCAGTGAATAGATTATGTAACCATCTCCATAAAACATCAACGGGTTTGTAAGATCTGTTTGAGGGTCGTATGGAACTTCAACAGTATCAGATGTCCAGTCACCACTCACTATACATCCAGAAAAATCGTCTACATCACTATATACAAAAAAACCAAGATACCATTGATCAAACCAAGAATCAAAAAAACCAGAACAACCGCAAATAGCAGTATCCACACCGGTTGCAGACGCCGTTATCTCAGTCTCTAAATCGTAAATGTCATAATAACGCCAAGTTACAGTACCACTGGTCTGTGCAAGAGAAAAAGTAGGCAGGATTCCTGCCATCAAACATATGACAAGCAAAACGCTTGCCCATTTATGAAACGCTTTCATTTATTTCATCACCCAATTTGCCAAGATTTACACTATGGGAATGTAGTATAATTTAATTCTCACGTTTGAATTGTCATTCAACAAATTCATATTGTTACACTCCTTTCAACTTTACAGCGCGGCGCGCCATAAAACAAATTTAAATTTTTAAAGTTTTTACTCATTTTGATTTACAACCTTTGCAGGGTAATATTACCCAATCAAGTTATTTAAATCTAGTTTAACTTAACTTAACTACAAGTTGAATAACTGACAAACAAAACAACAACACAACACCATAAAACCACAAAAGACAACACACCACAAAAAAAACAACATACTCCACTTCACATATAGGTATGTATTTAGCTCTCAACGAAAAATTCGTTAACTACAAGGCAATGCAGAAGCACAATATCAACTAGACACGTATTATTTGCTCGGTGAAGGTATCAAGAAAGATTCCGCACAAGTTGTAAACTGGCTCACAAAAGCAGCACCAAGGTAATGCAAGCGCGCAAGATCAATTACAACAAATGCACAGTTAAACATGCCCTTAACTTTAAAGAGTATAATATGTGCATACATTAGTTCTGAAAGTGAGACTCACCTGTCTGTGTCAGTTTCCAATTCCTCAAAAGCCTATTGTGTTTAACACATCGTGCCCTCGTATTTCACCTGTATCTGCCCAAACACTAATATAATAACCACCAACCCCCTTTTGATTACCAAATGTTTCTCCTTTCGCATTTTCTATAGCTTCAAACTGCACAATAACATCCCAGTAAGGTCGATTATCTAAATTGTAACTACTACTCAGAATTGTTATGACACGATTGTTTTCTCGAGCATACGCTTGGGAAAGAGGCCATGCAATTTCATTTGCTCTATCAACAGAAACTTTAAACGTACCAACCTCATATTTTGGGCTGTTATGATATATTGGGCCATGATGATCGGTTTCACCAGTATCAGCCCACACAGCAACCACATAACCACTAGCTGGAACACAATAACACTCATCACGTTCAACTTTAAACCCAATCTCTACAAACCAATAAGACCTATCTGACTGTTCAAAAGTTGCTTTTGTTGTTGCTATACTGTAGTCTTTATGTTGATCGGGTTTTTGGATGTATGTTTGGGCAAGGGGTAAGGCAATTTCAATGGCTTGTTTTTCTGTAGAAATGGGGCTATTTGGTTGTATGTTTGATTCTTGATTGTTGCCAATAGTTGAACCTACAACTATACAGACTGTAATGATGAGAATAACGGAAAGCAGTATTATCGGAAAGATTCTCTTACCCTTTTGACTCAATTTTTTCACCAATAGTAATTGGGCTGTAATGCTTTTAAACCTAATTTTTAGAACAGCCACTATGCATTAGCTGTTGCCTTTTTTAGAAAGCCTTTAACCAAAAAAATTGGTTGTGTTCCCTGATCGACTAGCTATCTATGTTACTTTTACAGTGATTATAGTGTTGTCTGGGCTTAAATTGGTTGTTTTGGAGTTTTATTAGGGTTGCTGTTAGGATTTTTTTGAGCAGGTTTATTTCGTCTAGTTTTCTTGAGAGGTTGGCAAGGCTTAAATCCCTTCTATTTCTATTTGTGTTGATTGAAACCATTAAGTTCACTTTGTTGTTTAGGGATAACATAGTGGACTCAATTCAGTCCTAAAAAACTAGCCGATTAACATACAGCACCAATATTTATGCCATTTTTGCTCAACAAACAGAGCCACATCTACACATTCAGGCATAGCTTCCTTAATAAAAATGTACGAGCTAAATACATACTGTGGTGGGAGGGTTCTTTTATATATCGTGAGAGGGCTGTTAGGTGGGCTAAGAGTAGTTGGTCGGGAGGAGGTAGAGTTGGCGTTTGATGTTTTGAAGAATCCTGTTGGGGGTGATTGCACGTATTTGTGTAATGTGGAGTCTGTTAGGATTTCTTTTTTGTTTGTTTTTTGGCTTTGAGGGTTTATTTTAAGGTTTTGAGGCGGCTTAGGGAGGTTGGTTTGTCGGGTAGTGTTTCGGTGGGGGAGGTTTTGTTTGAGTTGTCAAAAGTTGAGCGTGTGGTTGAGGTTAAGACTGGGCGTGAGTATTATGGTAGTATTCGTAAGCGATCTCGTAAAATGATAGAACTATTGTCAAACACATACTTATGGGATAAAACGGCGGAGTTACGGTGTATAAATTTGTTAACTATGAAAAATAGTGTGAAATATACTAAAATTTAACGTAAAAATGTCAATTTTGTTCGACCATTTAACGATCTCGTCAAATTATCTCGTAGCACCAAAAATCTTTACAATAGTTGTATATGATGCTTGTTTTCGTTTTTGTTAAATATTGTAGATTAACAGTGTATTTTTTGTTAAATTTTAAAATAAAAAAGGTATATATGATGGGTTTACCATGTGATGTTTTGGAGTATGAGAATTAAGTCTTCGATATCGATGCGGTCATCACCGTTTACGTCAGCATTTTTTGCAGTATTCCAGTTAGCATCGCCTTCTTTTGCCATAAAATACATTTGTGCAGTAGTCAAGTCTAGTTGATTAACAACGCCGTCTTTGTTAATGTCATATTTTGAGTAATATTGACCAATTACTGTTTGTACAAGGTCATGTGCTATTAGAGAGTCAATATAAACGGCTGTATTGCCATCAGCATATCCGCTTAAGGCGGCATCGACTAATTTAACGTCAGTAGTTCCAAGAGAGTTATCATTTGATGAGAGTACTATCTCAAAGATATCCAAGGCATCAGCGCTACTTATGCCGCCGGAGAGGTTAACAAGAGTAACACGGCCTATCCAAACATTATTGCCCATTGGAATCCATGTAATATCACCAATTACATCAAAACCGTTAAGTCCGGTGAAAGATTTTCCTGTAAAGTATGTGCTATCAACTTTGAATTGTATAGTGACTGTGGCAAGTTGGCTTACGTCTGCAACAGAGACAGTGTATGTGGCAGTATTACCAACGACAATATTTTCAACGCCGTTTAAAGAAATTGTTGTAGTCATGGGGGTTTTAGCGGTTTTGATAATAGTGTAGGTGTCTATTTGGGTAATAGTGTTATCAGTGTTTAATTGATATGTGGTGCATGTAAAGGTGTTAGCTGTCATGTCAACTATACTGAAATTTGGGTGATTTAGCTGATTCATAGCTGCCGTATAGGGCTGTTGGGGTACTAGGTTGTAATATTTTGAGCCTGTTGCAGAGTTTAAAGAGAAATAGACAGTGCCTATTGGGTCAATTGAGTGGCCATATGAGTCAAACGTTTCAGTCTGCATACCCTCGGTATTTGAGGTGCTGGCGCTGCCGGAGTATATCAGAGGATATGAGCGGCTGTAGGAGTGGTCATGACCGTTAAACACAACATCAATGTCAAACTCGTCAATAACTGGAACATATGTATCTCGATATGTTTTACCGTCTGAGAGTGCGTGTGAGCTGCCTTGACCGTAGACGTCATAGTGGAAAGTAAGAATTCTCCAAGTTGCGTCCTCGTTTTGAGCAATTGCGTCACTGAGGAACGTTCGCATGTCTGCTGTGCTGCCTGTGGTGACGTCCCAAACTAGAAATAGGGTGTCACCGTAACGGTACCAATAGTTTACGGCTGTGCCGATCATGTTGGGTGGGTTATAGAATGTTCGAGTTGCTGTACCGGAACCCTCATGGTTACCCATGCATGTGGCGAAAGGTAGAGAAGTCATCTGGGATGCAGAAAAGAAACCTGTGTACTGTAACAGCGTTCCAGATGAGTCAATTTGATCACCTGTGCCGACCATAAATATGGCGTTAGGAAACTCTTTAGCTATGGCATTCATTGTATTTATCCAAGAATTAGTATCGCTTTGGACATTTCCAGATGACCCTATCTGTGGGTCACCAACAACGATATAGCTAAACGTCTCTGAGTTGCCGGTTTTTGTGGTGTACTCAACGCTCCAGTTGCCGTTACCGTCGCCCACCTGATAGATATAAGTTGTATCAGGAGTAAGACCAGTCACGGTGACACGGTTATAATACAGGTTACTAATAGTTGACACTGCATCGCTGCTTGTGCCAGTAAATTCGATCGTAGCGCCAGATGGTTTACATATGCGAACAATAGGTCTGTTAGCATGGTCGGTGGTGTGCCATGAAAAAGTGAGCTGCGTTTCGTCCGAGCCCGGAGCTAAGGTCAAATAGTTTACATCCAATGTTGTGGCAGAAACAAGCGGTAATGTAACGATTAACATGCTAAAAAGAACGCAAAGAGTTAGTGCAAAAGATACTGCTTTTTTTGTAGCTGTATGGTTTTTCATTTGTAGTTTCTCCCATAGTAAGGAAAATCCTTACTGAAATTTTTTGATATTTCACGAATCATATTATACTTACCTATGTAGATTTTAAGAAAGCAAAGCTTTCTAAACAGTAGAAACTAAAAAGCTTGATATAAAAAACATGTTAATAGATTCAATATCAATATAACCATTACAGTGCTCTATAAAAACTATATAGTCACTAACAAATCAAAAAAAATAGGTCAAAACAAAAAACAAAATTGCAACCACAGACACACAATAACAATGATCAAATAAAGCGTTAGCATAACTACCAAGTTTGCCATAGTTTTAGAGACCTAACCATTTCAGCATTTAGAAATCACTTTTGATATGCACAAATCAACCTAAATAATGATCCAAAACTATCAACTTGCATAATTCAAATGAGCCTTAATCAACACATTTTTTCTCTTTCGACAAACAATAGAAACTTGAAATACATCAATCATAAAAATAAAAAACCACACTAAGTCAAAATAACACATAATAAAAAAATAGGATATTGGGTTTTATTTACTGTTAACACGTTTTTTCATGACGATAAAAACACTAGCACTGCATACCACAGCAAGTAAAATTATAATTACAATCCAATAACCAACAGACAACATAGAGTTCTCTGAATTATTCACAGGTAAATTCTCGTCAGCACCAATTAACGAAACACCACCATCACTATCTGTTGATGAATTCCTTGCATCATTTGACGAAGAACTATCAACAGCATTACCACTACCATTTGACGATGATCCCTTAGCACTATTTAATAAAGAACTTTCATCATTACCACTGCCATTTGTCGATGAGTTTTCAAAGCTACTTTCAAACGTTACTTTAATTTCAACTGGAGAGAGAAATTCGCTACGTGTCTCGCCATTTCCAGTGACTTGGACCAGTTTTATTTCAGTTAGAGTAACTTTTTGAGTGCCATTGTTTAAGCAGTTAAAAACAAGATAGCCCATGTCTAGTTTGCCGTTTTTAGGTGTATACTGGTTATCTGTGTTGTAAAAGCCTGCAGAAGTATAACCGCTTTTTACTACCACAGGTGTGGTTATAGCAGATGCGATATCAGAGGATTTTTCATAAGAAACAAAGTCAAGACCTGTAGAATATTCAAAAGTAAACTGTGCACCTGCAATAGCATATGTTAAATCAATGACCAAAGGCACATGCACCTGACGGTCAGTTGTGGTAGCACCAGACGAACCGGGAATAGTTGTCATTAACAAAAAAAGAGACATTAGCAAAAGAATTGATGTTATTTTGTTACCATTTTTCTTGTGATTTTTCATATTTTTTATCTCCCTCTGTGAGAATAGCTTACAATTTTTGACGTTTTTAACTGGTGAGCTTTTGACAAAGTCACACGTTTTAAATCGTTCTTAGTAGAAAGTATGCTATAAATATTAAGTCAATAAAAACAATAGCAACACTACATCTATATAGCACTACATAAGCACATTCATTAAATTGTTTGAAAAAGAAAAACAGTCAATCTCCAAACGACCCCGAGAATTGGATATTTCAATAGTTTAAAAAAATCAACAATTTTGTACCTCTTACAATTCACACTAAACAACAACTGTCGGTATCTTATTTTAAAACCATAAAAAATTGATTTAAAAATATCAGCATAACCAACTTTAAAAGACGCAAACAAGTCACGTTTATATCAGTAAATAGCTCAAATGTGTTTTTGGATTGGTCAAAGTTTCTTTACGAAAATGTTTTTAAATTTGTTTTGTCCTGATCATAATGATACGTATGAAGCAAAATACAGTTCTAGCTCTAGCAAGCCTAATGATAGCGTGCTTTTCGATTTTTGTCTTATCCTCATCTGTTCATGCAGAACAGCAAATTGTAGGTGTTAAAGTAGGCGATTGGATGGAATATGACATTGACGTAACGGGTACGGGTAGTTTACCGCCGTCTCATGATGTCAGGTGGATGCGTCTAGATGTGTTATCGGTTGATGGTGTAGCGTTTTCTGTAAATATTACTGTTAGATATGCTAACGAAACGTGGGGTAGTTCAATTTGGGAGTATAATTTTACTGAGGGAAAAAATGGAGGTTGGACTATCATTCCGGCAAACCTTAATCCTGGTGATACGTTTTTTGATTATTCTCCTCTTGCGAATGTTACTGTTCAGCGTGAAGAGCAGCGTGTAGTGTTAGGTGCGTCTCGAGTGGTGACGTATGGAAATGATTCTTTAAGGGAAATTAAAGAGTGGGATAAAGCGACAGGAGTCTTTATTGGTTCTATAGAGGTTAAACAGGATTTTACAAATACTGATGGTTGGTATTTTGATAATTTGACTATGACCATTAAGGCTACAGCTACTAACATGTGGGGTAGGCAGATTTTTGGTTTGGAACAATCTGTTTTTGCTTTGGTTATCTCGGGTTTAGTGTTTGGGGTTGTAGGCTTAGCTTTTGTTCTTATTATTTGGCAAAAAAATAACATATCAAAACTCTGTTCACGCTATTCGTTATTGTCAAGCAGAGTTATACCTGCTATTATAATTGTAGGTATTGTAGTCTTTGCCTATATGGCTATACCGTCAGTTTGTATGAGCCATGGGTTGCGCAATGCAGAAGTTAACATGATTATGCAAAGTGTTTGGATGAGTCTAATTTTAGCAAGTTTCGGCTTTAGAAAAGCAGACAAACATTTTATACATGGGTTTTTGATGACTGTGGTAGTTATAGCCACTTTAGTTAGTTTTGCCTCAGTTCTAATGATGTGGTCTCCCGCTGACAGTGCGCATACAACTGCTACATACTTTAGTGCGTCAAACAAAATTGCAGAATTTATTGTACATGGTGTATTTTCAATTCCAGCGCTCATATTTGGGGTTTGGTTTATTGCCCTTTGGCGTCCCAACGGGAATGCTGCTTTCCCAGACAAAAGCAGACGTATAGTAAAACTGTTATTAATTATGTGGACGTTGTCGTATTTAGTAGGCATTGTAGGATATATTTTTGATTATACAACACTGTTTGGAGTACACTAAGCAAAAAAGGCTACGTAACATATTATAAACATGACTATTAAATAGAAAAGAGGAGCTATAGTGTGCCAAGAGCAACAACAAAAACAGATTTAATAAAAACGGCTAATAAGCAATTTGATAAAATGTGGGAAATAATAAACTCTATGAGTCAACAACAGCAGACAGGTATATTCAATTTTAGGAGCTGTAAGAAAATAAAGTGTAATTATTTTGGGCGTATTGTGTAGTTCCAATCACCATGAAACTTGTCACGCTCCAAATTAAGTAAAGCCATTTCC